>JAPLKC010000012.1 GCA_026388255.1 Pseudomonadota bacterium
TAATGTAACTATCATTGTTGAGCTTGTTACCCCCATTGCCCTTGAGAAGGAACTCCGTTTTGCTATCAGGGAAGGTGGAAAGACTGTCGGAGCCGGTGTTGTCACTGAGATTATAGAGTAGAGGGGAAAAAAAATGAGGCAGAGAATCAGGATATGCCTGAAGGCCTTTGATCATGGATTACTTGATCAATCGGTAAAAGAAATAGTGGATGCAGCGAAAAAAACTGGAGCGCAGGTTGTTGGACCTGTTCCGTTGCCAACAAGAATACAAAAATTTTGTGTATTACGTTCCCCGCACATTGATAAAAAATCGAGGGAGCAGTTTGAAGTAAGAACGCACAAGAGATTGATAGATATTGTTGATCCGACACAACAGACAGTTGATGCCTTGATGAAATTAGAACTTGCAGCAGGCGTCGATGTGGAAATAAAGTCCTGAGGAGTTTATGATGGCAACGGCAGATTTACTTGATATAAAAGGCGATAAAATAGGTGAAGTTGAGATAAAGGATGAAGTGTTTAATGTCGAGGTTAAACCCTATCTTATGCATGATGTAGTAAAAATGCAGCTTGCAGGGAGAAGAAGAGGGACGGCATCGACAAAAACACGAAAGGATGTAAAGGGAAGCGGAAAGAAACTTTATAAGCAGAAAGGCACTGGAAGAGCAAGACAGGGGAATATAAGAGCGCCTATTCAAGTAGGTGGTGGTGTTGTATTCGGACCACATCAAAGAGATTACAGTTATTCTGTACCTAAAAAAGTAAGACGAAGTGCGCTAAGATCTGCTTTAACAGTAAGATATACAGAGTCAAAAATGACAATACTTGACAAACTTGTATTGGAGAATTTCAGTACAAAGACATTTAAAGGCATAGTAGATATACTGAAACTTACTAAACCACTTTTTATTATTGATAAAAAAGATGAAATTATAGAAAAATCGGCGAGAAACATACCTTTTGTTAAAGTATTAAGAACGGACGGTTTAAACGTATATGATGTAATAAAATATGAACAACTTGTTTTTACATTGGATGCCTTGCGAAAGGTAGAAGAGGTGCTGGTGCAATGATTGAATATGATATAATTGTAAAACCCATAATAACAGAAAAAAGTTCTCTCTTGAAAGAGACAGGAAATCAGTATGTTTTTGAAGTTCAGAGAGATACAAATAAAATAGAAATCAAAAAAGCAATAGAAAAACTTTTTAAGGTAAAGGTAGTTTCAGTACATGTTGCGAGAATGGAAGGTAAAACAAGAAGAGTTGGAAAGTTTTCCGGAAAGCGACCTGACTGGAAAAAAGCAATTGTTAAATTGAGTCCAAAAGATAAAATAACTATTTTTGAGGGTGCATAATGGGCATACAGGAATATAAGCCAACATCTGCCGGCAGAAGATTCATGAGCATTAACACCTTTGAGGAGATTACAAAGGATAAACCGGAGAAATCGTTAGTAGTACCCGTTAAAAGGTCAGGCGGCAGAAATAATTATGGCAGGATAACAACAAGACATATTGGCGGCGGACATAAGAGAAACTACAGGGTTATAGATTTCAAAAGGAATAAATATGAAATTCCCGGTAAAGTTGCGGGCATTGAGTATGACCCCAACAGATCTGCAAACATTGCACTTATACATTATGTTGATGGTGAAAAAAGGTATATTCTTGCACCGCTTAAGTTGAAGGTTGGTGATGTGATCATTGCGAGCAAGAAATCGGATACTGAAATAAATGAAGGAAATGCAATTCCTTTAAAATATATCCCTGCCGGAACCTTTATTCATAACGTAGAGATGAAACCTGGAAAAGGCGGACAGATTGCACGAAGCGCAGGCAATTATGCGCAGCTTGTAGCGAAAGAAGGCGCTTATGGACATGTAAGGCTGCCTTCCGGAGGAGTAAGGCTGATTCTGTTGACTTGCATGGCGACAATTGGACAGGTAGGAAACATTGACCATGAGAATGTCACAATAGGAAAGGCAGGCAAATCAAGATGGAAGGGTACAAGACCTACCGTCAGAGGAACAGCTATGAACCCTGTAGACCATCCATTGGGCGGTGGTGAGGGAAGATCAAAGGGCGGAAGACATCCATGTTCTCCCTGGGGACAGTTATCAAAAGGATTGAAAACAAGAAAAAATAAAAGAACTGATAAATATATAATCAAGTTAAGAGGTTAGGGAGGTACATGTGGCAAGGTCTTTAAAGAAAGGGCCATACGTAAACGAAAAGTTAATGGAAAAGGCCTTAGCAGCAAAGGGGTCGAGGAGTTCAAAGGTTATAAAGACCTGGAACAGGAGCTCAACAATCACACCGGATTTTATTGGGTTGACTTTTGCAGTTCACAATGGAAAGAAATTTATACCTGTTTTTGTGTCAGAGGAAATGGTTGGCCATAAGCTTGGTGAATTTTCTCCAACGAGAATATTTCACAGTCATTCAGGAGATAGAAAAGCAAAAGTTGTGAAAAGGAAGGAATAGATAACATGGAAATTTTGGCAAGAGCAAAAATGATAAGGATTTCTCCAAGAAAGGTAAGAATTGTAGGAGAAGTTATAAAGAAGAAAAATGTCAATGATGCAATGGGTATTCTCATGTATATGCCTCAGAAGGCGTCTTTTATCCTTAAAAAACTTCTTGATAGTGCGATTGCCAACGCAAAGCAAAAAAAGTATGTGGATATAGATAGTCTTTTTATTAAGAATGTAATAGTCGATGGGGGACCCATGTTAAAACGGTTTCTACCGAGGGCTATGGGAAGGGCATCGAAGATCAGAAAGAGATTAAGTCACATCACCCTTGTGCTGGATGAATCTTAATATTGGAGGTTAAATGGGTCAAAAGACACATCCTTATGGTTTTAGACTGGGAGTAATTAAAACGTGGGATTCTAAATGGTTTGCAGCAAAAAATTATGCAATTTTTTTGCATGAAGATATCAGGATCAAGAAGTTTCTGAAAGAAAAATTGCGCCAGGCAGGTGTTTCGAAGATTGAGATCGAAAGAGCGGCCAACAAAGATAAAAGAGTAAAGGTAAATATATATACTGCAAGACCTGGACTTGTTATCGGAAGAAAAGGTGCAGAGGTAGAAAATCTTAAAAAGGAATTACAGAGGATTACTGAGAAGGAAGTTATATTAAACATTACTGAGATAAAAAGACCTGAGGTTGATGCTCAACTTGTTGCAGAAAATGTGGCCCTGCAGCTTGAAAGAAGGGTATCGTTCAGAAGGGCGATGAAGAGGAATGTATCACAAGCTATGAAATTCGGCGCCAAAGGAATTAAGGCAATGTGTGCAGGTAGATTGGCAGGAGCAGAGATGGCTCGAACCGAGTGGTATCGTGAAGGACGGGTTCCGCTTCAGACAATCAGGGCTGATATAGATTATGGTTTTGCAATATCGCAGACGAAATATGGTGTGATAGGTGTTAAAGTTTGGATTTTTAAAGGCGAAGTGTATCAGGAGGCAGTGTAATGCTTTCACCTAAAAGAGTCAAATATAGGAAACAGCAAAAAGGAAGGATGACTGGTACCGCCAGTAGAGGCAATAAGGTAAGTTTTGGAGATTTTGGTTTACAGGCAGTGGAATGTGGGAGAATTACGGCGAGGCAGATAGAAGCAGCAAGGATTGCGCTTACACGTTATGTAAAGAGAACAGGAAAAGTTTGGATACGGGTATTCCCTGATAAACCGATAACAAAGAAGCCTGCTGAAACGAGGATGGGAAAGGGCAAGGGTGCTACTGAAGGATGGGTAGCTGTTGTATTGCCGGGAAAAGTGCTTTATGAGATAAAGGGTGTCCCTGAAGATAAGGCAAAAGAGGCTTTAAGAATAGCGTCATTTAAGCTTCCCATAGGAACAAGATTTATTGCGAGAAGTGAGGAACAATGAAAGCGAAGGAACTGAAAGAGTTAACAGTAGAAGAGCTCACAAAAAAGAAAAAAGACTTCAAAGAAGAGCTTTTTAATTTAAGATTCCAGCATTCTACCGGTCAGCTTGAGAATAATGCAAGAATAGCTATAATAAAAAAGGATATTGCAAGAGTAGAAACATTCATCAGGCAGAAACAGCTAAGCAGTTAAATGGATAAAATTTATCCGCTTATAAACCATTTAAGAAGTAAGAACTATGAGCTTAATACAATTTGAGGTTAAGCATGGAATTGAAAGCTGACACAAACAAAAAGAAGATTACAGGCGTGGTAGTTAAGAATAAGATGGACAAGACAGTAGTAGTAGAAGTATCAAGATCCTTTAAACATTCAATGTACCATAAATACATAAGCACTAAAAAGAGATACAAAGCGCATGATGAGGAAAACAGTTGCGAAATGGGAGATCGGGTATTGATTGTTGAATCGAGACCATTGAGCAAAGAGAAAAGATGGCTGGTGAAGGAAATTATTAAAAAAGTGGAGACCATTCTTGCTCAGGAAGAGGTGGTGAAGGATGATACAGGAGAGAACTAAACTTGAGGTTGCGGACAATTCAGGCGCGAAAAAATTAGGATGTATCAGAGTCCTTGGAGGTTCCAAGAAGAGATATGGAACTGTTGGGGATATTATCGTAGCCTCTGTAAAAGAAGTAATCCCAAATTCAAAGGTTAAAAAAGGGGATGTTGTAAAAGCTGTGATAGTGAGAACCAAGAAAGAGATCAGAAGAGTGGATGGTTCGTATGTAAAGTTTGATGATAACTCTGCTGTAATAATAAATCAATACAATGAGCCGATAGGAACCAGGATATTCGGGCCTGTAGCAAGGGAGTTACGGGCAAAGAGGTTTATGAAGATCGTGTCTTTGGCACCTGAAGTAGTGTGAGGTAACTATGGAAAAGTATTATCATGTAAAGAAAAACGACCTTGTCATAGTAACGACAGGAAAGGATAAAGGGAAAACAGGCAAGATACTACGAATTGCCAAGAAAAAAGACAGACTGATAGTTGAGAAAGTAAATATGGTAAAAAAGCATGTGAAACCAAGCCAGAAAACAAAAGGCGGGATAATGGAGAAAGAAAGCCTGATCCATGTTTCCAATGTGATGATTTTTTGTGAGAAATGTTCAAAACCTGTAAGGGTAGGCAAAAAAATACTTGAAGACGGAAATAAAGTCAGATTCTGCAAAAAATGTAATGAGGTTATTGATAAGTAGGCAGGAGGCGTTACTTGAAAACGGCGTATATGGATTTTTATGAAAAAGAAGTAGTACCGGCTTTAATGCAGAGATTCAGATATAAAAATGTTATGCAATTGCCGAAGTTTGAAAAAATTGTTGTAAATATAGGCGTTGGCGAGGCAATACAGAATGTAAAGACCCTTGATGCTGCATCCGGCGATATTGCAATGATTACAGGACAAAAGCCCGTTATAACTAAAGCTAAGAAATCTATTGCTTCTTTTAAATTGAGAGCAGGTATGCCGATTGGCTGCATGGTGACGCTGAGGCGGGAAAGGATGTATGAATTCCTTCATAAACTTGTATATATTGTACTTCCAAGGGTAAGGGATTTTAAAGGTGTTTCCCCAAAATCCTTTGATGGCAGAGGAAATTATACCCTTGGCTTAAGAGAGCAAACTATTTTTCCTGAAATTGATTATGATAAGGTGGATAAGGCAAGAGGGATGAATATAACAATTGGAACAACAGCTAAAACAGATGAAGAGGGTTTTGAGCTTTTAAAGCTTATGGGCATGCCCTTCAGGAATTGATGGAGGAGTAGATGGCAAGAAGGTCAATGATAGAGAAATGGAAAAAGACTCCTAAATATAGCACGAGACATAGAAATAGATGTGCTGTTTGCGGTAGACCAAGGGGCTATCTGGGAAAATTTCAGATGTGTAGAATATGTTTCAGGAATTATTCTTTAAGAGGAGAGGTTCCTGGAGTGACTAAATCAAGCTGGTAAGGGGGCATGTATGGCGATGACAGATACTATAGCTGATATGCTTACAAGAATAAGAAATGCTATAATGGCTCGACATGAGTCGGTTGATATACCTTATTCTAACGTGAAGTTAGCTATATCAAAGATATTGAAAGAAGAAGGATACATAAAAAATTATAAGATTTTTGTTGATGATATGAGGAAAAAGTTTTTGAAGATTTATATACACTATGATACTCATAATCAAAGCGTGATTACAGGCTTGAAAAGAATCAGCAAACCGGGAAGAAGGGTATACGCAAAGGTTGATGAGATGCAAAAGCTCTCAAAACGTTATGGCACGGTGATTCTTTCAACCTCGAAGGGATTGATGACAAATAAAAATGCAAAGAAGAATAACACAGGCGGCGAACCCCTCCTGTTGGTATGGTGAGGTGTGGTATGTCAAGGATAGGTAAAAAACCTATTACATTGCCTGATGGTGCGAAGCTGGATTTTGAAGGCGATGAAATAACAGTGTCCGGGCCGAAGGGGTCACTGAGCAGAAAACTACTTGAGGGATTAGAGCTGTCCTTTAATGGAAATGTTGTAACAGTACTGAGAAAAAATGAAGAAAAGAAAATAAAGGGTTATCATGGACTTATGAGAACCTTAATTTCAAATATGGTTGAAGGTGTTCACAACGGATTCGAAAGGAAGCTCGAAATAGCCGGTATTGGATATCGAGCTGAATTAAAAGGGAATGACCTGATATTTAACCTTGGATATTCACATCCTATAACATTTCCATTACCCCTTGGGATAGATGCGCAGGTTGATAAGCAGACATTAGTGACGATAAAAGGTATAAACAAAGAGCTTGTTGGTGAAGTTGCAGCAAAAATCAGGGCTCTGAGGAAACCAGATGTATATAAAAATAAAGGTGTAAAATATGCAGGTGAAGTTTTAAGGAAGAAGGCAGGCAAAACAGGGAAGAAGTAAGGAGCTGAAATGCAGAGAAAAGATAAAGCCGAAGCGAGACTGAAAAGAAAAAAAAGAATCAGAAAGAAAGTGGCTGGAAGTCAGGAAAAGCCGAGGCTCTGTGTTTATAAAAGCTTAAGCAATATTTACGTGCAGCTGATTGATGATGTGCATGATAAGGTTGTGACAGGCATTTCCACCCTGAATAAGGATGTGAAGGCGCAGATGAAATATGGCGGCAACATAGAAGCAGCTAAAAAAATTGGTGAGTGTATCGGCAAGAAGGCAATCGAAATGGGATTTACAAAGGTTGTTTTTGACAGAAACGGTTTTAAATATCACGGCAGAATCAAGGCACTTGCGGAGGCAGCAAGAGAAGCCGGTCTAATTTTTTGAGAGGAGGCTTTCTATTGGTTGAGAAAAGGCGCATTGAAGTGGATGGAATTGAATTACAGGACAGACTGGTATATATAAATCGTGTTGCGAAGGTTGTAAAAGGCGGCAGGCGTTTCAGCTTCAGCGCAATAGTTGTGGTTGGCGACGGTAACGGTCATGTAGGATATGGTTTGGGAAAAGCAAACGAAGTGCCTGATGCAATTCGTAAAGCAATTGAGCGTGCAAAAAAGGATCTTGTAGAAGTTCCAGTTTCGAACGGTACAATTCCGCATGAAGCCAAGGCGAAATACGGTACAAGCCAAGTATTTATGAAGCCTGCAAGCGCAGGAACAGGCGTTATTGCGGGAAGGGCGGTGAGGGCTGTAGTTGAAGTGGCGGGCATAACGAATATATTAACGAAGTGTTATGGCTCAAGGAACTATCATAATGTTGTGAAGGCTACAATAAAAGGACTTTCCACGTTAAAATCGCCTGAGATGTCATTGAAACAGAGAGGAAAAATTAAGGGCGAGGAGGCTTGATGTGTCTTATCTCAAAGTAAAATGGATACACAGTACTAACGGTTGTACTAAGGACATGAGGGCTACGGTAAAAAGTCTTGGTTTTAAAAGGCTCTATGAAGAAAAGGTTGTAAAAAATACGCCCGAGATAAGAGGGATGGTAAAAAAAGTTATACACCTCGTAAAGGTGTTGGAGGATGTTCAATAGATGAAACTTTCAGACTTAAAACCATGTGAGGGATCAAGAAAGAAAAGAAAAAGAGTAGGAAGGGGCACAGGTTCTGGCCATGGAACTACTGCAACATACGGAAACAAGGGTCAGCGAGCAACGAGCGGTGGTACAAAAAATAAATCGTTTGAAGGCGGTCAGATGCCTCTTACGAGGAGAATCCCGAAGAGAGGCTTTAAGAATCCTTTTAGAAAAGAATATGCACTTGTAAAAATAATAGATCTTGAGGTGTTCAGGGGGAAGGAAAGGGTAGACATAGAGGATTATTTTACTACAGGATTAGTAAGGGAAATGAAGTCAGGGATAAAGTTGTTATCTGATGGAAATATTGACTTTTCAATAAAAGTCGCTGTTCATAAGGCATCTAAAAAAGCTATTGAGAAGATTCAGGCACAAGGCGGGGATGTGGAGGTATTGATTTAATGGGAGGTTTCCAGAATATTGGAAAGATCCCTGAACTTAAGCGAAGGATAATCATTACCCTTGCGTTGCTTTCTGTATACAGGATTGGAGTACATATACCTACGCCTGGTATCGATGGGCAAGTGCTTGCAGGCATCTTTGAAAGGGCAAAGGGTACATTACTCGGTTTCTTTGATATGTTTGCGGGCGGTGGGTTAGAGCGACTTTCTGTTTTTGCTCTTGGGATTATGCCGTATATCAGTGCATCTATTATATTGCAGCTTTTAACAGTTGTGGTTCCTACGCTTGAGCGATTATCAAAAGAAGGAGATGCCGGAAAAAAGAAAATAACCCAGTACACGAGGTATGGTACGGTTATCATCGCTCTTATCCAGGGTTTTGGAATCAGCATCGGGCTGGAACAGATGCGCGGCGCCGCAGGAGAACTTGTTGTATATAATCCGGGATGGGGTTTCAGACTTATGACTATGATTACCCTTACCGGTGGGACATCTTTCATTATGTGGCTCGGCGAACAGATTACGGAAAAAGGGATAGGAAACGGTATATCCTTGATTATTTTTGCCGGTATTGTTGCGAGGATGCCCAATGCAATAGCAGGTACTATGAGTCTTGTAAATTCCGGTGAAATGAACTGGTTTGTCATTGTATTAATTGTAGCGATGATGATGGCTGTCATTGCCTTCATAATATTTATGGAGACATCCCAGAGGAGGATACCCGTTCAGTATGCAAAAAGAGTTGTAGGGAGAAGGATCTACGGAGGCCAGGCGACGCATTTGCCTCTGAAGGTGAATACCGCCGGAGTTATACCGCCTATCTTTGCTTCATCAATCCTTATGTTTCCTGCAACAATTGCAAGTTTTATAGATCACCCATATATGAAAAAATTTGCAGAATTACTTACCCCCGGCACTATACTGCACGAGTTTATGTATATTGGTTTTATAATATTTTTCTGTTTTTTTTATACTGCAATAGTATTCAACCCGGATAATGTGGCAGATAACATGAAAAAATATGGGGGTTATTTACCGGGGATAAGGCCGGGCAAGAAAACGTCTGAATATATAGAGAAGGTACTTTCAAGGATTACTTTTGTTGGAGCAATGTATATATCCTTCGTCTGCGTTCTCCCAACCCTGCTTGTGAAAAAGTTTAATGTTCCCTTTTATTTCGGAGGTACTGCACTTCTTATTGTAGTTGGAGTTGCCCTTGATACTATTCAGCAGATTGAGTCTCACCTTATACTTAGACATTATGATGGGCTTGTGAAGAAATCTGCACGTATTAAAGGAAGAAGGTGAGGTACCGATAGTTGCAACATGATATTACTAAAAAGTACAGCCGAAATCGAGAAGATAAGAACAGCAAGCAGATATGCGATTGAAACACTGTTTTATTTAAAGGAGTTTGTTAAAGAAGGAGTTAAGACGATAGAGCTTGAATCTTTATGCGAAAGCAGGATAAATAAATTGAAAAATGTGAAGCCTGCTTTTAAAGGCTACAACGGTTATCCGTTCTGTCTGTGTATTTCTGTAAACGATGAAGTAGTTCATGGAATGCCGGATGAACGTATTATAAAAGAGGGCGATATAGTAAGCCTTGATTTTGGTATTTTTTATAATGGATTTTATGGAGATGTTGCATTGAGTAAAAGCGTAGGCAAGGTACCTTTAATAGTGGAGAAACTGCTTGCAATAACTGAGGAGTCTCTTTACAAGGGTATTGATGAGGCTAAGGAAGGAAATAGATTGCACGATATTTCCTATGCGGTTCAATCAAATGTTGAAGATGCAGGTTTTTCAGTAGTGAGAGATTTTGTGGGGCACGGGATTGGAAAAAGTTTGCATGAAGACCCACAGATACCTAATTTCGGTGAAAAAGGCACAGGTATTAGATTAAAAAAAGGAATGGTTTTGGCAATTGAGCCCATGGTTAATATGGGAGAAAAAGAAGTTGTCATAAAGCAAAACGGCTGGACAGCAGCAACAAAGGATGGCTCGTTATCGGCCCACTTCGAACACACAGTTGCAATTACGGAGAATGGACCTGATATATTGAGCAAGATATAGGAAAATATGCCAAAGGGAGAAGGAATAGAGATAGAAGGAACAGTGATAGAACCGTTGCCGAATGCAATGTTTCGGGTGGAGCTGCCCAATGGACACAAAGTGCTTGCCCATGTGTCGGGAAAAATGCGCATGCATTATATAAAGATATTGAGAGGTGATAAAGTGATAGTTGAACTATCGCCTTATGATCTGAGCAGGGGCAGGATTATATATAGAGCAAAATAGGGGCAGGATTATACATAGAGTAAAATTAGGAGCAGGATTATATATATAGAGTAAAATTAGGAGGTTGTTATGAAGGTGAAACCTTCAGTTAAAAAGAGATGCGACAAATGTAAAATTATCAAGAGAAAAGGGGTGGTCAGAGTAATCTGCGATAATCCTAAGCATAAACAGAGACAAGGGTAAGGAGGTAAAACTTGGCAAGAATCGCTGGTGTTGATATACCGAGAGATAAAAGGATTGAAGTTGCCCTGACTTATATATTTGGTATAGGCAGGCAATTGTCCGGTAGAATACTCTCAGAAGCAGCTATTGATCCGAATAAGAGAACAAACGTGTTAAGCGAAGAGGAAGTTGCAAAAATAAGGGATATAATAGAGAGAGATTATAAGGTTGAGGGTGATTTACGGAAGGAAGTAAGTGTAAATATAAAAAGGCTGATGGATATAGGCTGTTATAGAGGCTTGAGACATAGAAAAGGCTTGCCGGTGAGGGGTCAAAGAACAAGAACAAATTCAAGGACGCGTAAGGGCCCCAGAAAGACGTCTATGAAAAAAAAGAAATGAGGTGAGCGCATGGCCAAGACCAAAAAAAGTACTAAGAAAAAGATTAAAAAGAATATTCCGATAGGAGAAGCATATATCCAATCGAGTTTTAATAATACAATCATAACAATCACAGACCCTCAGGGAAATGTTATTTCATGGTCAAGCGGAGGTGTTGTAGGGTTTAAGGGCTCAAGAAAGAGCACGCCTTTTGCAGCGCAGCTTGCTGCAGAAAATGCTGCAAAAAAGGCAATGGAAAATGGATTGAGAACTGTAGATGTGTTTATAAAGGGGCCTGGTGCCGGGAGAGAAGCTGCCCTGAGAGCGCTGCAGAGTGCAGGATTAAAGATACATCTGATAAGAGATGTTACACCGATACCTCACAACGGTTGCAGACCGCCAAAAAGAAGAAGAGTGTAAGGAGGAAAGCTTTGTCAAGATACGTAGGACCATCGTGCAGGTTATGTAGAAGAGAGGCGAGTAAGTTATTTCTCAAAGGCGAAAGGTGTTATACGGAAAAGTGTGCAATAGAAAAGAGAAATTATCCACCAGGCGCGCACGTTGAATCAAGAAGTAAAACGCTTGAATATGGTATCCGTCTAAGAGAAAAACAAAAATTGAGAAAGATATACGGTCTTGGTGAAAAGCAGTTTAAGAGATTTTTTACAATTGCAGAGAGAAAACCGGGCATAACAGGAACGAATTTTCTTGTACTGCTTGAAAGAAGGCTCGATAACATGGTTTACAGACTTGGATTTGCTACATCGAGGAAAGAAGCGAGACAGATTGTATCACATAACCATATATCCGTTAATGGAAAAAAAGTAAACATCCCTTCTTATTTTGTGAAGGAAGGTGATGAAATAGCCATAAGAAATAAAGATCTCCAGAGTGTAAAAAATGCCCTTGAATCAGTTGTGAGAAGGGGAGTCCCTTCATGGTTGGAATTAGATAAAGATAATGTGAAGGGAATAGTAAGACTGTTACCCGCAAGAGAAGACATTACAATGCCTATTAAGGAACAGCTCATAGTAGAGTACTATTCAAGGTAGTTTTATACCCCCAAAGGAGGGTGCTGCATATGTTTGAAAAAAATTGGCAGGAATTGATTAGGCCAACGAAGATTGAGATAGAAAAAAAAGAGAGTAATTATGTAAAGTTCTCTTCTGAGCCCTTTGAGCGAGGATACGGTGTCACCATTGGAAATTCATTGAGGAGAACACTGCTTTCATCCATTATGGGCGGCGCTATAACGTCGGTATGGATTGATGGTATAGATCATGAATTTTCTACAATCAGAGGGGTTAAAGAGGATGTTACCGAGATAATACTAAACCTTAAAAAGGTAATTTTACGGATAAGTGATGATAAGCCGAAAGAACTGAAGATTGATATTGCAGAGAAAAAGGAAGTTAGAGCAAGAGATATAATTCATGACAGCGGCGTTGAGATTATGAACCCTGACCATTATATTGCTGTACTGAGTGATGAAGCAAGATTGTATATGACCATGAAAGCGAGAATCGGCAGGGGCTATGTGCGCGGAGAGTTGAATTACGATGAGAATGAACCAATAGGAACCATACCTATTGATGCAGTATTCTCACCAATAAGAAAGGTAAGTTATAACGTTACACCTGCAAGGGTTGGCGAGAGAACCGATTATGACAAATTGACCATGGAAATATGGACGAATGGGAGTGTGGATCCGTTAGATGCACTCTCTTTTGCGGCAAAGATTTTAAAAGAACAGATGCGTATTTTTATAAACTTTGAAGATATTGAAGATATAATCATTGCAGATGGAAAACTGATTGAAAAACAGGATTTTAACGAGAACATGTACAGGAGTGTAGAGGAGTTGGAGCTTTCTGTCAGAAGTGCAAATTGTTTGAAGAATGCGGATATTAAATACATCGGTGAACTTGTTCAGAAAACGGAGCAGGAAATACTAACAACCAAAAATTTCGGCAGGAAGTCTTTGAACGAGATAAAGGAAATTCTTTCCTATATGGGATTGAGGCTTGGAATTAAGCTTGAAAGTTTTCCATCCAGGGATGATTTGGATAAGATGGCACTGAAAAGAAAAGATCATATATAGAGGTTTATAAACATGAGGCATTTGAGAACTGTAAGTAAATTGAGTAGGACAAAAAGCCATAGAAGAGCGCTTTTAATGAATATGGCAAACTCTCTTTTCCAGCACGAGAGCATAAAGACCACAGATACCAAGGCTATGGAGTTAAGAAGAGTGGCAGACAGGCTTATTACATTAGCGAAAAGAAAAGATCTCCACTCCATGAGGCTTGCCTTTGCTTTTTTACGTGATAAGGAAATAGTAAGGAAGCTGTTTACCGATATCGGAGACAGATATGTATCAATTCGGAAGAAGAAAGGGCGATGCAGCTCCTATGGCACTCATTGAACTCACCCAGAAGAAAGAAAAAGAAGAAGAAAAGAAAGTAAAAAAAGAAAAAGTAAAGAAAGAGAAAGAAAAGAAAGAGAAAGAAAAGAAAGTAAAGAAAGAGAAATAAGAGAATAAGTAACATTTCGATATTCTACTGGGAGATCGTTCAACGGCAGGACAACGGACTCTGACTCCGTGAATCAAGGTTCAAATCCTTGTCTCCCAGCCAAGTAAAATCAATAACTTACCAGACAATTCACAAACTAAAAAAAACTCATTGCTAACCTATTGCTAACCTACACGAGAAATAAGGCATATTTTTAGTCCAGAAAATGTATAGCTTCGGATTTCATATCATTGAATTGCATCGTCATATTTAACTGTATAACGCTTCTAAATTGATAAGGTATACACTTGTATATCATAGTATCGTTTCGTTGATTGTAGAGCGTCCTGGACTACAAGGCTACTGTCCCACAGGGTAGGCAGGGGGGGAAGCCGTCAACTTGACGAAGATAACAATATTCCTTCCTTTAGGTGCGCCATAATTTTTAAAAGGGTTAATTTTGTTGTTCTTTGTATATTTGTATAAGATGTTTTTGCTCCCTGAAGTAAATAGTTTTGAAAGGTACTTGTTTATCTGTGATTTTAAGCGGTAATGGTTACTATTATAGAATCTATGTGTTGACATTAAAATTGTATTGTCATAGCATTGACTGAAAGCATATTCTTAATTTATTAAGTATCTTACATGTCTGAGGAAGGCAAAATGGGTGGAATATGAAGAACTTAATATTGGTTTTTTTGATATGTACAATGGCAATCGTCACCGGGTGTGCGCATAACTTCACTTTAATACCAAGACAAGGAGGCGAAAGGGGGCAAGGGGTTGCTCAAGAGATGGGGAAAAGCGTGACAATCACTCTTAATGGAAAGACATACTCTGGCACATATGTATATAGTGGGGGAAGTGTTGCGTACTCCAATACTTTTGGGACTTCAACAGCTTATTCGGGCACAAAAACGGCCACAGCTTTTGGTAGTGGCTTCGGGACAACATATATACCCGGTTCAGGAAATGGTAGGGTTCTTGCCATCTCTCCCGATGGTGATGCAATACGTTGCGAATTTATGTATTCAAGCAGAAGCGGTCTGGGTATATGCCAAGACAATGCTGGAAAAGAATACGATCTGTTAATTGACAACTAATAAATGTTTTGGTCGCAGCATTTGTTGAGAAGGAAAGGCTGTTCATCATGCTACCCAGTTAATAAATCATAAAAAGTAACTTGAATTTGCCAATTATTGATTGAATTACCTTATCAACATTGACAATATTCATGAATCTCTGTAATTATATGGTTAGGGCTCCTGGTTATCCTCATAAGTTTGTTATTTTAAGAACGGCATTGTCCTTGACAACAGGTAAGTATGGAGGAGGAATGACAATGAGAGTAATAGTAGCAATAGCACTCTTAATGGTATCCTTGGTCGCAGGCTGTGCTGGCGTCACCAATGTCGTTTCGACGGGGCCCGACACGTACATGATCGCAAGTCACGGCGTAATGGGGTGGTCATCGGGTTCGGCGCAAAAGGCCAAAGCGTTCCAAGAAGCAGACGCCTTCTGCAAGAGTCTCGGAAAGCAGCTACAACCCATAAGCACGAACGAAACGCCTGGCGGAGGATTCGGACAGATTGCTTCCGGCGAGGTACAGTTCCGCTGCCTTAAGCCGGATGACCGTGCACTTCAGCAGAGATAATATTTCGTTGTCTGTCCGAAAAAAAGAAGAAGAAAAAGGGGAACTGGCAGATGAAGAAGATAATTTACTGCTCAATAGTACTTCTATTGGCAGGTTGTGCATCAAACTCTGGCGTCGTGCCTATTGGAAAAGACACGTTTATGGTTTCGCGTCAGGCAGCCACAGGTTTTTCTGGTTCTGGAACACTAAAGGCAGAAGCATTCCAAGAAGCTAATCAATATTGCCTGAGTCAAAAGAAAACGCTTCAAGTAGTTAATACAAGCGAAGCTCAACCTCCATATGTTTTTGGCAATTTCCCAAAGGCAGAGATTCAGTTTATGTGTCTTGACCCCAATGATTCAGAGCTTGCTCGTCCCAAATTGAAAAAGGAAGCAGATACCGTCATTGAAATTCATAAATGATATTAAGGGCCCAGATTCTTTACAGGCTATGAAGGAGGAAAAATGACCAAGACGAAGACGATATATCTGGCAATAGCCTTCTTGGCCTTATCCGGGTGCGCCTACAGTATCACAGATATTGACGTGAGCAAGGCTGACCCTGGTTGCACACGACAATGCACTACCACATATTCTCAGTGCGTCTCTGGCGGCCCGTCAGTTGGCTTCAAAACCGAGACATTGCGAGCCTGTAGGGATGCATATGCGATCTGCATTTCCTCCTGCCCAAGCAAATAGGGGGTTAAGGCCGATGGTAAGGGGTAGGGGGAAAGCCGTCCTTTTGTTGTGAATTGATTTTACCTCTTTTAGGGTTTACGCAATAATATCGCATTGTTGAATAACCATTTAGCGCTTAAATTTGCTTAGATCAACCGGGTTAATTATCCACATTTTCTTTTTTTTCGCCAAAAAGAACCTGGATATCCACAGGACTGGTCGGAACAATGTCCACATTTAGATTAACATTACGCTGAGGGGGATAAGAATTATCAAGTTTGAAACTCATGTCCAGACCCTTTAACGAAATATCAGGCAAGGCGCTGTCAACGTGCTGCTTCAGCCGCCTTATTCTGTATTGTCTTGTCAAACCGCAGCCATCCATCAGTTCGGCAATGCTTTGCTGAATTTCCGGTTTTTGCATTAAATTGCTGCCAATAACCTTTGCCGCTTGCATTGAGCCTGTCTCATAGCTTGAAAGGGCAGCCTGGGTGTTATTTTTCCCTTTGGCCTTCTCGATAACAAACTGTTGTTGTTGTTCAGTAAAATTATATTTATCGAGTATGTTTTCAGGTTGTGGTAAGAGCCTTTTCAGTTTTTTGCATATTGCAGGACAGGATGCATTAAAGTGTGAAGCTATGTCCTTTTGTGGTATGCCTTGCTTAAACATTTCTAACATTTTGTCATTGTCAATCTTTTTAACCATTATTAACCCCCTTAAAAACTGTTAATTAACCTATATCTGCCTACATTTTACATATAGCCCTATTAACTGGATCACCTGTTCAATGAATAATATTTTATTGCCTGTCTGATATGCTGCAAGGACGAAGGTACTGCCTGCAATTCTTTCATCAAGGAAAAGCGCTGAGTCTGTTTCATGATCTATCCGGATCAACTCTTGCATCAATTCAGTCATATCAATACTGTCATTTTCCAATTGTGCCTTGCCTGTATCGACAAGAGATAAAGCGAATTGCACATTATTAACGCTAAGTATCTCGCCTGCTGCTTTACTTATAACGGCAATCGGTGTCTTGAATGAGATATTTTCTAAAACTTTAAGAGTCAACATATTGTCACCCCTTGAGGCAGTTCGATAATTTCATTTTTTTCTTTCTCTTTTTGTTGTCCGATTGTCCAAAGTGGTATAGAGGCTTTATCATCAACAATATTAATTGGACAACCCTCTTTGTCCGATTGTCCGATATTTACAGTTTTATTGTCCGTTTTGTACAAATTGGACAGAACTGGACAAACGCCTTTGTCCGATTCTTGGCATACGCTATCAACAGTTTCCGTTAAATTGGACAATTGGACACGGGATATAGAAATACTTTTTTTAAAAATATCCTCCGGCCTCGGTAATATCGAAACAGGTTCTGGAATTTCCAAAACTTTCAATTTTTGCTTTTTGCCACGCCCTTCAGTTTCAAGGCAACCCGCTTTTACTGCCTGACTTATGTATCGAGTTAATGTCTTTTCAGAGTGAGAAAAAAGATTTAGAAGATCATTTCTTATACATCCTTCAATTGAATCAATAGCCTGGAGGATTTCAATAACAGGTTTTCCTACAGGCAATAAAGATTGAGTAAAAGCATCTGATAGAGAATAAACAAGGTTATAATCATTTTCATTCGCTATTATTACACCGTCGTCGGTCTGTTCACGCTGATATTGATGGAATAGTACCGACGCTTTAATGAGCGAAACAACTTTGTCAAAATCTCGCATGAACCGCTCATCCTTCGTCGGAAACAATTCAGCAAGGGCAGAAATATATGGAATTTCCACTTCCTTCGATTCAATAAGAGAATCGGCAACCTGCCATAGCTTAAAATCTTCGTCACAGTCAACGTAATTATTCCCTGCTTTAAGGTTATATACCTGCCTCGCTAAATTTTCATCGTGAGTGATTTCCTGTAGCAATATCCTTGTAGATAGTTCGTAATCAATTCTGTACCCGGTATGTGTTGAAAGAATCACCAGTCCGGTTGTATCTTTCTCTATCTTTTCACCTGTCATGGTTCCGTGGGCATTTTTTTGAACCGTTCCCAGCACAAGCTCGCCCTCAGTTAGCGCCGTCCGTATAGTTTGTGCCGTCTGGCCTACTCCGTTTAGTTCGTGATAAACAATCACCTTATGTGCAAGGTCATCTGTCCGATATTGCACATATAGCGCGGATGTTCTTGAAAAGTTTTCCATTATTTTCGGATCAACTGATTTTGATATCGTATTTAACAATTCAGATTTGCCGCTCGAAGAGCCGCCGGACAGGACGACGCTCAGTCCTCTTTTTAAATGTCTGGTCAGTGTTGCAAGTTTAACAAGGATCAACGTCTTGTCGCGTCCAATATACCTTTTATGACATACTTTAAGAAAACTCTGAATAAGAGCCGGATCGTTGAGTAATCCCATAGCAGCCTGCTTTTCAACTTCTGTATAACCTTCAATTTTGTTTTTACTGCTCCTGTTATCAAGTTCCAGATAAAGGCGCTTAGGTCGGATACTGAAGCGCTTAGCTACAACATTGACAAGGTTTTCTCTCAAAAGGCTGTCCATGCCTTCCTGTACCTCTGAAAATGCCCTGATAATTTCGTCTTTATGTTCAAAGGTGACAAATTTTTCAAGTGGTAATGCCTTACTTTCAAGGAGACGAAGTTCACTCTTGACGTCGGCCACGCCTGCAAGATGGTCATCAATGCCTTTGCCATCCTGCCATTGTGGAAACCGGATAATTGCATCTTTGGCTAACAGCTTGAATGATAATTCATAAAGGGCATATCTTACTTGTGAATTTGTCCAAAGGTCTGTATCAAAGCCAATATAAACAGCGCGGTGTTTCCATGTGAATGATTCCAATTCACGCCATAAACTAAGGCTTTCTATCTCTTCGGAGTTCTTGCCTGCCTTAAAACCAAAGACACCTGCAAGGCCAATAGTAGGGCTGTCGTGTTGAATAAGTTTCAGGGTTTTTTTCATGCCTTCGGTGATCCAGATAGGCTTATGTGGCTTGTCTGCAATATCCCATATAAAAGGCAGTATATAAGGATAGGCTGCCGTGTCTTTAGGGTGCAGGTATTTCTTGCCTTCAATAGACGGATAAGGTTTAAACTCGTAAAACATAGCCTTACCTTCCTTGTCATGGTATGGAAACTCAACCAGGATAAAAGTTTTCAATATTGGATTTCCGGCAATGCTCGAAAAGCCAAGCCTGCCTTTAAGTTCTTCGGTATTGCCTGAGAATATCCTGACACCTGCCTTCTCAAGTGTTTCCGGTGATAAGCCGGACGCCTGGACGTCCTCAAGTGCCATTTTTACAAGTCCATTTGTAACTGGATCATAATTATTTAAGAAAAATGAATAGTCCTTCGTCATGGCTGCTTACCTGTCGTTATGGCTATCAATGGTCATAACCGGATTCTGATAAAGCCATGATTCTAAATCCTCAATACGATATAGGATTTTCCGGCCTCCGCCGACACGAAAAAATTTTGCACCTTGTTTTTTTGAGCGTAAATTAGCAAGTGTCCCTTTGCTTAGTCCATACTGTTCGCTAACCTCTTCCGGGGTTAATGCTTTCTTTGAATTTAATTCTCTGAGTCTGCTCATCGTGTTACCTCCTGTATGATTTATTTATTTCATATAGGAAGTATAAATATAACTACGTCTATGAGTCTATCCCGATTTAGGGAGGGCTTATGCGGGAGTTCTGCTGAAAATAAGCGGTTTACTTGGTATTGACTTTAGATATTAAAATACAAGCCTTTTTGTATGCTCGATCATGCTTTTTATATGATGATTTAAAGATGTCATCATCCCAGGATTCCTTTCCGGTATTGTTTTGGGCGAGGTCTGAAAGGGTTTTGTGGTTTTTTTCTATTGCGTCATATACATCCCAATGGTTTAAGATAGGATCGGTTTGTCTTTCTTGGGTTTTCCTCTTTATCCCAAGTTTTTCGAATCCCCGTAACATAGACTGAAATTCTGACACTAATGAATCTCGTGTTTTAGTTAGATCAATTCTAAGATACAGGTAACGGCCCCCGGTCATGTCTACCTGTGGTTTCGGCATTACCGATAAACCATAGTCGTAAACCCTTTTATCGTTCCACAGTGGGGAATTAATGTAATAAGCATAAGCAGCGGTGATGTCTGTTCTCCATTTTACACATAATTCATTATACCTTTGCGCCTGTAGCTCATCGCCAAGTGTCAAATATTCTTTGTAATCTTTCAGAAACTCCGGATGACGGATTATTGCATTGAAAAAATCGGTTTTGTTCATGGCTGCCACCTCTTGTAAGTGTTATGTCCTGAATGAATTGCACAGGGGAAGGGGTTCGGGATTACCCTTTTCGAGAGCGGCTATATCCCCTGTGTATGCTGCTATTGCTCGTTTAAATGCACGACATTGCTTTCTTTGCCCTTGTTAAAAGCCTGCTCAAGCCGTGTAGCAGCCTGTTTTCTTGTATCAGCTCCTAAATGTGCATATCTCTTTGTCATGGTAAAGTCTTTATGTCCTAACGCCTCCCGAATAACAAGCAAAGATTCACCTGACAGTGCAAGCCATGAGGCATGAGTATGTCTTAAACTGTGGAATGAAATCCATTGCCGCCTGTCGGTAATGCCGTTATTGAAACCAAGTTCTTTTACTGTTCGGTGAAATGTTGCGCTTATATGTGTGATCTGTTTTTTCTCGCCTCGTGGAAAAAATATGAAATCTTCCCTGTTCTCCGGTATGTGTGCCTGAAGCATAGTTTTTACAGTTTTAGTTATATATGCCTTTCGTGAAGTTTTGTTTTTTGGATCCGCTATGTTTATCAGTCCATTTGCTAAATCTATATCAACGCCTCTTAATGCTGTGATCTCGCCGAATCTAAGGCCACAATGCAAAGACAGCAAGGCCATGTCATGCACTATCAGTGAGGATTCTTTTAACGCCTGTAGCAATATCTCTGCCTCTTGAAAGGATAGAAACCGTTCTCTCTCATTTTGCACTTTAGGCAACTTTACCTGTTTAACCGGATTCTCACCTTTCCACATATCCCATATAAGAGCCTTATTCCATATCATGCGAAAGAGTATCAAGACATGTTTTACTGTTGAAGGTGCAAGCTCTGATTTCAATAATTGAGACTTCATCTTTTCCAAGTCAAAAGGTGATATTTCATTGAGGCGTTTATTTGCAAATCTCGGTTCAAGGTGCTTTTCATACCTTATGCGCTCATCATAACCATTGCGGCATTTGTTATCTTTGCACCATTCAAGGTATTTCTTTGCTACATCCTTAAATAACGGTGCTTTCTGATTTTCCCTCGGTAGTTCAATGTGTTTTCTTATACTACGTATGCGCTCATTGCGTGTATCAACCGCATTCTTAACGCTGTATCCTTGACTTAACCAGCCTATTTTCTCCCAATATAATTTACCTTTATGCTTGTAACATATGTCAAAGCATATGTCCGGTTTACTTTTGAACGTCTTTTCTGAGGATACTCTTTGAAAAACACCTGTAACTTTTTTGTTGTTATTGTCTTTTACCTGCTCTCTTTTGTTTAACATATAGCACCTCTCATAAAGTTAATTGCTAACCTATTGCTAACCTTTTCAATTTTATAGAGTGATTTTTAGTGATATTGTATCTGTTGATAAATGCTGTAAATATCATATAAGTATATTAATATTAAAAGTTAAATTATGTCAAGTTAATTCTTGTGAAAATCCGTTAAAATGGTAATATAACTTACTCTGACTCCGTGAATCAAGGTTCAAATCCTTGTCTCCCAGCCAAGTAAGATCAATAAGTTACAATACATTTCACAAGATCTAAAAACTCAGTGCTACCCCGTATGCTACCCTAAGCGATATTTTTCTCCTGATTTATTATCTTTGATGGTGGAGTAGCCCCCGTTTTAGCCGGATACTCATGACTCGAGGGGCTTGCAAAAGTGCCCTGATCGCTATTTTCTATCATTCCGGCGGAAGCCGGAATCCAGATGTGATTAAGCGGGATGTAGTGAAGACTTTTTAGAGACGTCGCTTGATATTAAAGGACTTCTGTGGAGTAGCCCCCGTTTTAGCCGGACAATCATACAACCAAAATAAGTTGTAGTAATAGCCATAGAGTTATTACTATAATCAGAAGGAAGGTGAATATGAGTCCGATAGAGGTCATTACA
>JAPLKC010000013.1 GCA_026388255.1 Pseudomonadota bacterium
GAGATTTCCATGCCTCTTATCCTGATTAGTACGAAACGGTAGATCAGAGCGCCTACGAGACTTGTAAGGCCAATTGCCAGGATGATGGCAAGGGGATAAGGAAAGGCAATGAATTTGTTGAGAAACAACCATGTTATATACCCTGCCATAATGTACAGAGCGCCGTGGGCAAAATGAGGCACCCTGCTTATACTGTATACCAGCGCAAATCCCAAAGACAGAAGAGACAGAGTAATGCTGTTTATAATGCCATAAATGAGTATTTCCACATCTGCTCCTTTTTTCGGGGCTCACACCTGTCCCCGTAGGGGGTCGACCCCTCTGTTGCAAGTAGAGACGTAAAATTTTACGTCTCTACGACTCCTTTATTGGTGTTACTTCATCCAAGGCGGTAATAAAACCTTTCCCTCAACATATTTTGGAGGGAATATCTGGATTCTTTTACCTGCCTGCCATTGTATAATGCCTGTTACTGCCCCTTCTTTAGCGTCGAAAGATGGTATGATCTGGTGAGATTTTTTATCAAAACGCATCCTGCCATATACGCCCATAATATCAAGGTTTTCCATTGCTGTTATAACAGCCTCAGAGTCTGTGCTGTTTGCTTTTTCAATGGCATCTTTAAGCTGGTACACTGCCATATAGCTCGATGATGTCCCGTATCCTTCAGGTTCGAGGCCCCATTTCTTTTTATAGGCATCAACAAACTTCATAGTCCAGGGGGTGATCTTTGCCGGAGCATTTCCGCCATTGACAAGATTTACGATAAGATACTCGCCCTTTCCGCCGGTTGCCTTCCAGAACCCAGGCTGCTCAGCTGCATTTACAAAACCTATGGGGAGGCACTTCAGCTTCATATCGCTCCACTGCTTGAGCAGCACAGCGCTTTCAGGCATATCCATCCACAGGAAAAGTATCTGTGCGCCCTTTTTGTTTGCGTCTGAAAGCCCGACAGAATAGTCATTGGTCCCTGTGGGGTATATCTTCATATCGATCACTTCCCAGCCTTTCTCAGCCAGCGCCTTTTTCATAAATTCTCCGCCACCCCGCGCATGGGCCACGTCCTGTACCATGATATATGCTTTGTTAAAATTATGTCCCTTTTTAATGTCTTCGAGCAATGCGATAAACTCCTTCATCATCACAGGCACATGGCTTGTATTTCTGAAGCAGTATTTATATTTCTCGTAGTTCTCTTCCACCCTTTTAGTGTAGGCGGGCGTGAGCACCCCTGTAGTGAGGATGCTTACCTTTTTGTGCTTGTTCAAAAGATCCATAGCTGCCAGGGCTGCCTCGGAACGGACAGGACCTCCGATGATAAAATCCGCCTTTTTCTCAAGGATAAGCTTTTCAAGGCCAAGAAGCGCCTCACTCACCGGAACGCCAGCCTCAAGGTCCCTCGTATCGATTACTTCAACATGAAAGGGCCTTTTCTTCCCGCCAACGGCTACACCGCCCTTAGCATTTATTTCATCGACGGCAAGTTTAATCCCCCTCTCGGCATCCCATCCGTAGAGAAAGGCCGTAGAAAGAGGCGCCCCTATTACTACCGGTTTTTCTGCGGCAATGGATGTGCCGATAAAACAAGAAATCATAAACAGGAAAAAGATAGAAAGATACATCAGCTTCTTCATTTGAACCCCCTTTTAATTTGTCAATAAAACCTTTTTAAATATTTATGCTATCTGGCTGTTATATCAATAAGCAATAACTATGCCAGGAAATATTATTAAAATATCCAATTATATCAATATGACGTTAAATGTGAATGTATACAGATTTTCAATCTATTGAAATATTATTTTACTTCTTGAAAATATTTTTCAAATAGACTTCCCGTTGGGCGAGATCCCATAGGTCCTAAGTTTGTTGCGTAGTGTCGGACGGGATATATCAAGCAGTTTGCATGTCTTTCCAAGATGCCAGTGTGTACGGTCCAGGATCTTTAAAATGTATTCCTTTTCTATGTTCTGGAGACTCTGTTCCTGCGATACTTCTTTTCCGTTTGCCTCTTTTGTCACTCTTTTGCCGAGAAGAGGGATGATAAGCTCCTCCAGGATAACCTCTCCCTGAGTATTTATTGCAGCATGGGTAAGAACATTTTCCAGTTCTCTCACATTGCCCGGCCAGTCGTATTCCAGCATCCACCGGGCAGCTTCCTGTTCAACTCTTTTTATGCCCTTTTTCAACTCATGATTTATCTTCTTAAGCATATATTCAATTAAAAGAGGGATATCCGGTTTTCGTTCTCTCAAGGGAGGGACCTTTATTGTTGCAACACTAAGTCTGTAATACAGGTCCTCTCTGAAGTTGCCGTCTTGAACCATTTTCCATAAATCCCTGTTTGTTGCCGCAATCACCCGTGCATTCGATTTAATCTTCTTTTCGCCCCCTATACGCTCAAATTCCTTCTCCTGAAGAAAGCGTAAGAGCTTCGACTGAAGCTCAAAGGGTATCTCCCCTACTTCATCGAGAAAAATAGTTCCTTCTCCGGCAAGCTCAAATTTCCCTTTTTTGGTATAAGAAGCGCCTGTAAAAGACCCCTGTTCGTGACCGAAAAGTTCGCTTTCCAAAAGCGTCCCCACAATAGCAGAACAGTTTATAATACGTAAAGGATGATTTCTGAATGGACTATGGTAATGGACTGCCCTTGCTATCGACTCTTTTCCTGTGCCTGTTTCCCCCTCTATGAGTACCGTAACCCTGTTTTCCGAAAGTACGCCTATGGTCTTAAAAATTTCTTTCATCACTCTGCTTTTGCCGATAATCTTTCCTTCTTCATAGACAAAAGGAGGCGGTGCCTTTGCATCGGTACTGTGGGCAGGGTTGGAATATTTCATTGCCCGCTCTATTGCTTTTTCGAGTTCTTCCACGTCAATAGGTTTTGGGATATATTCGAAGGCGCCTGATTTCACCGCTTTTATAGTTGTATCCATATCATGGAATGCAGTGATGATAATGATATTTTGCTTATTATTAGACCTTAGCTTTTTCAGCACCTCAAGGCCGTCCATATCAGGAAGCCGTATATCAAGAATAGTTGCATCCGGGTTAAAGACATCGCTTTTTTCAAACCCTTCTGCTGCTGTGGTAGCGCATTGCACTGTGTAGCCCTTTTCAGTGAGGAACATGTCCAGGGATTCAAGCAAAGAATGTTCATCGTCTATGATAAGTATTTTTTTTCTCTTCAATTTATCTCCCTGAAGGGCACTGTA
>JAPLKC010000014.1 GCA_026388255.1 Pseudomonadota bacterium
CAAATTTGAGCCAAAAATAGTCCTCTTCCTCTGTAACTGGTGCTCCTATGCAGGAGCTGATCTGGCCGGTACATCCCGGCTTCAGTATGCACCGAATGTAAGGGTTGTGCGTCTTATGTGCAGCGGAAGAGTTGAGCCGTATTTTATCATTGAGGCCCTTCAGGCAGGCGCTGACGGCGTACTTGTGCTTGGGTGTCATCCCGGCGAATGCCATTATCTCGAAGGAAACTACAGGACTGCAGCCAGAATGGCCTTACTGAAAAAGATGCTGGGTCAGTTCGGGATGGAGGATGGACGGGTCCGACTTGATTGGGTATCAGCTTCTGAGGGCGTTCAGTTTGCAAGTGTGGTAAACCAGATGACCGAGGCAGTGAGAGCCCTGGGACCAATTCAGAAAGAGCAGATTCAAGAGGTGATATATGGGTAAGTTGAAAGTAGCACTCTACTGGGCAAGCAGTTGCGGCGGATGTGATATTGCCACACTTGCCATCGGAGAGAAGATACTTGACGTGGCAGCGGCTGCAGACATTGTTTTCTGGCCCGTGGCCATGGATTTTAAGTACAAAGATATTGAACAAATGGCTGATAAAAGCATTGATGCATGTCTTTTTAATGGAGCAATTCGAAGCACCGAAGATGAGCATGTAGCAAAAATGCTTCGCTCAAAATCAAAGATCATGATTGCTTATGGCTCCTGTGCCTATGAGGGCTGCATTCCCGGCCTTGCAAATCTATTCAGCACAAATTCTCTTTTTGATCGTGCCTATATTGATACACCATCTACTGTTAATGAGGAAAAGGTCTATCCACAGGCAAAAGTACAGGTTCCTGAAGGAGAACTCGAACTGCCCAGGCTTTTCAGTTCAGTCCGGGCACTCAACCAGATAATCGATGTAGACTATTATGTACCTGGCTGCCCCCCGGAGCCAAAAACCACCTGGCTTGCCCTGGAGGCTTTAGTATCTGGGAATCTGCCTGAAAAAGGGAGTATTATCAGTCATTCAAGCAAGGCGCTCTGCGATGAATGCCCCCTGCCGAAGGAAGGCAAAAAAGTAAAGAAATTTTTCAGGCCTCATCAGATCATTGCAGACCCGACAAAGTGTCTCCTCGACCAGGGATTGCTCTGTTACGGAGTTGCCACGCGTGGTGGATGCGGAGCCATGTGTCCTCAAGGAGGAATGCCATGCACCGGCTGTTATGGGCCTGTTGAAGGCGTTGTTGATCAGGGTCTCCACTTTTTGACAGCTCTGGGATCTCTCATAGATTCTACTGATACTGAGGAAATAGCTCGGATTACCGATGAAATTGTCGATCCTGCCGGAACATTTTATCGTTATAGTCTGCCTGTGTCAATAATGAGGAGGGCGAAAACACTATGACTAAAATCATGATTAATCCCATTACCCGACTTGAAGGGCATGGGAAGATTGCAATATTCCTGGATGATGATGGAGAGGTTTCAAATGCATACCTCCAGATACCTGAACTGAGAGGTTTTGAGAAATTCTGCGAAGGCCGGCCTGCTGAGGACATGCCGCAAATTATGCAGCGCATATGCGGCGTCTGCCCCGAGGCCCACCATCTGGCTGCCACAAAGGCTCTGGACAACCTTTTTAAGGTTGAACCTACATCAACAGCCAGAAAACTCCGTGAACTCCTCTACAGTGCTTTTTTTGTAACAGACCATGCCACCCATTTTTACATTTTAGCCGGTCCTGACTTTATCATGGGCCCGGATAGCCCCCCGGCACAGAGGAATATCCTGGGTGTTATCGGAAAAGTAGGTGTAGAGATAGGGAAGAAGGTAATCCAAACGCGGCAGCAGAACCACTGGGTCATTCAGACCATAGGCGGTAGAGGCATTCACCCTGTTTTTGGTTTACCCGGAGGCGTAAGTAAAATGCTCTCCGAAGAGAACCGTGCTAAAACCGAAGAAATTGCTGTACAGGCAGTAGACTTCGCAAGATTCTCTTTGAAGATTTTTGAAGACCTGGTACTCAAGAACAAAGAGTATCTTGACATGGTTTTAAGCGACATTTATACCCATCGGACTTATTATATGGGACTTGTTGATGAAAATAACAAGGTTAACTTCTATGACGGCAAGGTCAGAGTCGTGGACCCTCAGGGCAAGGAGTTTACGAAGTATGCACCCTCTGAATACCTTGATAATTTGTCCGAAAGAGTTGAACCATGGACATACCTTAAGTTCCCTTATTTGAAAAAAGTAGGATGGAACGGTTTTATTGACGGCGAGACCAGCGGCATCTATCGTGCAACCCCCCTCTCCCGTCTCAACGCAGCAGACGGTATGGCTACCCCCCTTGCACAGGAAGAGTATGAGAAAATGTATGCAGCTCTTGGTGGAAAACCGGTACACCATACACTGGCTACTCACTGGGCAAGGCTGATTGAGATGCTTTATGCTGCTGAAAGGATGCTTGAACTCAGCAGGGACCCGGAGATCACCGGACCCGATATAAGAAATATTCCAACGGAAACGCCTGTCGAGGGTGTGGGAATTGTGGAAGCGCCCCGCGGCACCCTGACCCACCATTACATAACTGATGAGAAGGGTCTTATCAAAAAATGCAACCTTATCGTTGGGACAACAAACAACTATGCGGCCATGTCCTTGACGATAAAGAAGGCTGCCCAGGGCATTATCCGTAAGGGTACAGAAATAACGGAAGGACTGCTGAACCGGATCGAACTTGCCTGGCGGGCTTATGATCCATGCATGGGCTGTGCGACACACACCCTGCCCGGTGAGTTGCCGATAGAAATAGCAGTATACGACGCTGACGGAACATTGATTGACGCAGTAAAGCGGTTTTGAGGGTGTAATTATGGAGAAAACCTTGGTTCTGGGTATCGGGAATTCAGTACTCTGTGATGACGGAGTAGGTATCCGGGTGGCTATAGAGGTAGGCAAACGAATATCTGATCCGGCAATTACAATCGCCGAAGCATGCCAGGGAGGACTTTTTCTTCTGGAAGCTTTTCTTGGGTATGATCACATTGTGCTTATTGATGCTATACAAACAAAGGATGGAATTCCTGGTCAGGTTTATGAACTGCAGCCGGAGAACTTTTCTTCTGCTCTGCATCTTTCGTCTCCTCATCAGGTGGATTTCGCTACGGCTCTTGAGTTGGGTAAGTCCCTCGGGCTTCCTATGCCTTCGAGTATCGATATTGTAGCCGTGGAGGCAGGAGACGTAACGACCTTTCGCGAGAAGTGTACGCCTGAAGTGGAGAATGCTATACCGGTTGCTGTTGAAATGGCCTTAAGAAAGTGCCCGGCACATATAAACCATATAAGAGAGGACTAACATGTTTGGTTGGAATGGAAAAATATTAAGAATTGATTTGACCAAGGGAACCTCTTGGGTAGAAGCTATGCCGACCTACCTTATGGAGGAGTACATCGGAGGCCGTGGCATGAGTGACAGGATAGTTTTTGACGAGATTGATCCTCAAATCGATGCCTTGAGCCCTGAGAACAAACTTATTTTTTCCACAGGCCCTTTGACGGGCACCGGTGCGCCATCGGCAAGCCGCTTTATGGTTTCCGCCAAGTCCCCACTCAGCAACTGTGTATCAAGTCCCTGCTGCGGTGGCTACTTTGGCGCTAACTTGAAGTATTCGGGTTACGACCTCCTTATCTTCGAGGGTAAATCACCTGAACCGGTGTATGTGACTATTCTTAATGACCGTGTGGAGATACACCCTGCAAAACATCTCTGGGGGAAAGAGTCATATGAGACGGAAAAGATGATCCGGGAGGATATGAAAGCACGGTTTAACCTCGACAACTGGGCTCTCAACTCCATGGGTATTGCCAACATCGGCCCTGCGGGCGAGAATCTCGTGAGATTTGCCTGTATCATGTCCGACGGAGGACGGGCTGCAGGACGCTCGGGTCTCGGTGCAGTCATGGGTTCGAAGAACATCAAGGCCGTGGCTTCGATCGGAACCGGACAGGTCAACATTGCCGATGTGGAAGGTTTCCGTAAGGCAGTCATGGCCTTCTATAAGGAGGCCCGGGACAGTGGTGACTTTTATAAACGCCGCAGATACGGCACTTGGGGGCTCCCTGGCCGCGCCAATGCGAGCAAGAGCCAGGCTGCTTTCAATTTCAAGGATGGGTATTTTAAAAAATTCGTGAAGTATGAGGACCCTGAGAAAATTATTGAATTGATCCGCGTCCGTGATGAAGCATGCTTTTCCTGTCCATTCGGCTGCAGCAAGCGGAGCCGCATAAAAAATGATCCAGAATACCCGTTGACAGCCAAAGGTCCTGAGCACGAGACTATGGCCCTTTTGGGTGCGAATTGTGGTCTCGGAGACATGAATGACCTTTGCAGTGCCAATTATCTCTGCAACGAGCTTGGCATGGATACAATTACAACAGGCGCTATGATCTCCTGTGCTATGGAACTCTTTGAGGAAGGCCATCTGCCTGAAAAAGACATTGGCTACCCCTTAGAATTCGGCAACACAAACATGTTCATGCTGCTCAAGCAGATTGCACGCAGGGAAGGCATCGGGGATCTTATGGCCCAGGGCGGTATAGCCTTTGCGTCACAATACGGGCATCCCGAGCTCTTCATGGGTATAAAGGGTATGGGTATACCGGCCTGGCATCCGCAGGCTTTTGATGCTTTGGGACTTCAATACGCTACCTGCAATACCGGAGGCGCCCATACGAAGTCAACCATGCCTTTTTATGAAGGTCGAAAGGATCCTGCCTTCTTTGTAGAATTCACAAAAAAGGACCAGGATTATCTTGCAACCGCTGATTCAGGCATATTGTGCTGGATTATTTACCATGGTCCCGAATGGGGAGATAAAATGGCTGAGTGGCTTAACTATGTAACTGGTACCGGCTTTACGAAGGAGACACTCGACCCGCTTGGAGAGAGAATATGGAATCTTGAAAAATTGTTCAATATGAAAGCTGGTGTAAAGGAAGACACTCTGCCGCCACGAATAACAAAAGAACCAAGGGTGAAGAACCGTGTAGTCCCCCTTGATAAACTGCTGCCAGAGTATTACGAAATGAGAGGTTGGGATAAAGACGGGACGCCGACCAAAAAGAAGCTTGAGGAACTGAAATTGGAAAAAGAGGGGGAAGGCGTGATATGAAGATCAAGATAGACCACAAAACATGTACAGGTTGTAAACAGTGTGAAATTATCTGCTCTTTGGCGCACACAGGGAGCGTGAATCCCTGGAGGTCACGCATCAGGGTTTATGTGGGTGAGGAATTCTGCTACCCCGTCATTGCAGGGCCTTACACCGAGGCTGCCTGTAATTCAAAGGGTACCCGTATGGTGGAAGGACTTGAGATAGACGAATGCGTCACCTGCCGGGCATCCTGCCCGTCAAAATCCGTTTACAAGGAGCCTGACACCGGTATTCCGCTGAAATGCGATTTCTGCGGGGACCCACCTAATCCCCAGTGCGTGCAATGGTGTGCTCCGAATTGTCTGACGCTTGTAGAGGAATAAAAGACAGTGGCCTCTGTGCTTTGGTCGTTTTCCTTAATTAAGGGCATTTCAATTAAGAGCATTAATAGGTCTATAAAATATTTTGATTTGCTTTTAGTTCAATTTGCTTATTATAGTTACATGTTACTTTACTTTATGAGGATATGGGAAATGCAAGCGACAAAAATTATTCTCAACAGTGTCCCAATATAATGATTTTAAAAAAAGCCTGATTAAAGCTGTGTGGAAAGATTAAAAATATAGAAACGTTGCCTTAATAAAAATAGTTTAAAAAAGGAGGCAGAATTATGAGAGAATTGGAATACGATGGCATTATCATCGGAGCAGGCCCCAACGGCCTGACAACAGCAGGTTATTTAACAAAGGCAGGTTTGAAGATTGCAATCCTGGAAAGGAGATATGAGATCGGCGGAG
>JAPLKC010000015.1 GCA_026388255.1 Pseudomonadota bacterium
CGATATCTTATTTCTGGGCGGAGGACCCGCAGGTTACCAGGGGGCAATCCGGGCAGCTCAACTCGGCCTTCGCACAGCCGTGGTTGAATCACGTGACCTGGGCGGCGTCTGCCTCAACCGGGGCTGCATTCCCACAAAGACAATCAAAGCATCAGTAAGCGTGCTGGAGCATATGCGAAGAGCCAAAGAGTATGGGCTGCACGCTGACGATATCGGATTTGACATGGGAGCCATAATTGACCGCAAGGACAAGATCGTAGGCCTGTTGAGAAACGGTGTAACTCAGCTATTTCGGGCAAATGGCATCACACTGATTGAAGGTCATGGACAATTGATTTCGTCATCAGAAGTGAAGGTCGAGTCGGATGACGGCACGAGTTTGCTGCAGGCCAGAAAAATTGTCATTGCCACAGGTTCACGCCCCTTCTGGCCGGAACCTTTTCTGTCGGGTACTCCCGGCATTCTCAGTACTGATGGCATCCTCGATCTGCGTTCTCTCCCTGCCTCTCTTATAATAATAGGCGGCGGCGCTGTTGGGGTGGAAATGGCTTCCATATTAGCCGGTCTGGGCAGCAGGGTGACAATTGTCGAGATGGAAGCGCGGATATTGCCTCGAGAAGATGCAGAGATGGTTGCATATTTGACAAGGATGCTCAAACACAGACGTGTGCAAATACTTACAGGTATAACCATTACCGGTCTGGAGACAGAACCGGGTATATGTGTCATGCTCTCTGACGGACGATCTCTGTCTTCGGATGCGGTGCTAATTACCACGGGCAGGCTTCCTAATGTCGAGGGAATCGGCATTGAGAATGTTGGGATCGATCCCAAAGGGCCTCTGAAGGTGAACGCACACATGGAAACAAAGGTGCCGGGAATTTACGCTGCCGGTGATGTGAAAGGAGGATGGCTGCTCGCTCATGTTGCTTTTGCAGAAGGGATTGCTGCCGCGGAAAATGCTGCCGGCAAGGAATCCATCATGGATTACCGGGTAATCCCCCGCTGCGTCTTCAGTACACCTGAATATGGGGCTGTCGGCATGTCCGAAGAGGAGGCTCGCGCATCTTTTGCTGTTGAATGCTTTGCCTTCCCTCTGAAATCGCTTGGTATGGCCCAGGCTATGGGTGACTGGGAAGGCCAGGTAAAACTCATCGTTGAAAAAGAGACCGGACAGCTTCTTGGCGGTCATGTGATCGGCGAGCATGCAGCAGATCTCATTGCCGAGATCGCTCTGGCTATGAAAAACAATATCCCGGTTCAAGGTATCGTTAAAACTATACATACGCACCCCAGTCTTTCTGAGGCGGTGCTCGAAACCGCCCAAGCAGCATGCGGACAGGCAATCCACATTATGCCGGATAATACGAAGGCATGAGCCGTGGCCACAGACAGGACACAAGGAAATGAGCATGAATGAACAGTATCCGCTAATAGCGCCGGCATGGCTGATACAGCTTGTACGCCAGGCAAAGCTGGGGCAACAGTCTTCCCTCGGGCAGGAAACCAGGAATATTCTTCTTCGCCATCAGCTCAACACGGTCTGTGACAGCGCACGTTGTCCCAATAGGCCACACTGTTTTTCTCTCGGAACAGCCACTTTTATGATCCTCGGGGCCATCTGCACCAGAAACTGCTCATTTTGTGCGGTAAAGAGCGGTAGCCCGGAAAAAGTCGATAACAACGAAGCAGACCGGATAAGAGAATCGGTACAGGAAATGGGCCTTACCCATGCGGTAATAACATCAGTCACCAGAGATGACCTGCCGGACGGTGGTGCAGGAAAGTTCGCCGTGGTTATCCAAGCCCTCCACTCCATAACACCGCCGGTATCCGTAGAGGTGCTTTTACCTGATTTTCAGGGTTCGAGTTCCGCTTTGCAGACTGTACTTGATGTTGCCCCGGATATAGTTGCTCACAACATGGAAACCGTGGAGCGCCTCTATCCGATTGTCCGCCCGGCTGCTGATTATCAACGTTCGCTACGGAGTCTTTCATATGCAGCAGAAGAGACGAAAATGGGGACATTCGTCAAGAGTGGTTTCATGGTTGGCCTTGGAGAGGAAGACGAAGAGATTTTTGTTCTGATGAGGGACCTGCGGGAAGCAGGAGTGACCATGCTTACCATTGGTCAGTACCTCGCACCTTCCCTGCGCCATTACCAGGTGAGACGCTTTATTTCACCCGAAGAGTTTGCGCACCTGGAGGATATTGCCCGACACATGGGATTTGCACATGTGGCAGCGGGATCTCTTGTGCGGAGTTCCTATCATGCCGGTGTAAATTACAAGGAGGTCGCAGCAGATGTTGCAACAGTGGCGGCTCATTAAAGACGGGCCGGGTGATCCGGCATGGAACATGGCGGTAGACGAAGCACTTGTGCACGTGCACAATGAACAAAGCAGTCTTCCCATTCTGAGACTCTATACTTGGTCGCCGCCTGCGCTTTCTCTCGGCTATTTCCAAAAAACCGGCGGTATACGGTTTGATGAGTTGAAACGTTTGGGCATCGTCCCGGTGCGGAGGATAACGGGAGGTCGTGCTGTACTCCACCTTGGGGATCTTACCTATAGCATAATAATATCAAGCGCCAGTGAAATACCTGTCGGTGTGTCTGCGTCGTACCGCTATCTTTGCAGAGGGCTCCTTGCCGCATTTAGTATGCTCGGCATAGAAGCTGATCCTGGTTCCGAGCGGTCCAGTATGGGCGGTCCTGATGCATGTTTTGCCCTATCTACAGGCGCGGACGTTGTTTTCAACGGGAGAAAATTTGTCGGTAGTGCACAAAAGAGAATTGGATCATCAATTCTACAACATGGTTCCATTCTGCTTAGCCCACAAGTAGAAATCCTTAATAGTATCTTTGAGAATGGGGAAACAAGAAGCAACGAGATGCTCGGCCAGAAAATTACCTGCCTTGAGAATATATTGGGGCACTCCATCGACGCAGAGGAGGTTGCCCATGCTGTTGCCGAGGGTTTTGCTCAGGTATTAGAAATAGAGTTACTGCCCGATTGTTTAACTGACGATGAAGTAAAGACAGCTCATAGTCTTACAGATAAGTATCGACCGATTTCCGTGAAAGGGTTGCCGCTTAACAATTAGTAAATGGAGGATTATATGGCAGATAAGAAAAGGGTATTATTTGTTTGTGTCCATAACAGTGCCCGCAGTCAGATGGCAGAGGCGTTTCTCAATCACCTATATGGTGACAGGTTTATCGCTGAAAGCGCCGGGCTTGAACCTGGCACGTTAAACCCCCTTGCAGTAGAAGTTATGAAAGAGGAAGGTATAGACATATCGGGCAATAAAACAAAAAGTGTCTTCGACTTCTATAAAGAAGGAAAGCTTTATTCTTATGTCTTTACTGTTTGCGATGCGGCAAGCAGTGAAATGTGCCCCGTTTTTCCAGGGCTTGTCACACAGACAATCCACTGGAGCTTTGAAGACCCTTCGTCTTTTACGGGAAGCTATGAAGAAAGACTGGAGAAAACGAGAAAGGTAAGAGACGTCATAAAGGACAGTATTGAAAAATGGGTTAAAGAAATAATGTAACAAATTTCAACATAAGAAAAGAAGTTTGAAAATAATTGAGATTATAACACTGAGAGTCTTGTATGAATATATTGTGTAAGGACATGAAAATTGCGGGCAACAACATGATCACAAAGATCCTCAATATAGTTCTCCCACTTATAGGGATCACACTCATGTTTGTCTACGAGTATTGTGACACCTCCTGTTCTTATCTGAAGGGAACACTTATGGGGATAGACCTGAAATGGGTAGGGGTTATCTACATGATTGCACTGTTTACAAGCACATTCTCTTTACGGGGATCATTGGCTCAAATAGCTGTGCATTTCAGGACCGTCCTGATATCAGCCGCTGTTGGTGTGGAGTTTTTCCTTACCGGCTGGCAAATTGTAAAAAACACATACTGTCCCTTCTGTCTTGCCTTCAGCGTCTGTATATTCCTTCTCTTTGCCGCCAATTTTTCATTGATGAACAAGGCGTTGGTGATTGTTTCATTAATAGTGGGGTTTGCCGGTTTTGCTCTCTTTTTTGAGGGCTCGCTATCTCCGGTTTATACCTTGAGAACCACAGAGATATGCTGAAGGTTGCCCCCCATCCTGATTACCCACTTGAAGAAGGCCGTTATATAAGGGGAAACGACTTCTCGCCTGTTGCTGTTGCCATCATTCTGAACTGTGACGCAGACAAGATTCCTCGTGAGATAGAATCACTCGTCAGGGCAGGGGCAGAGAGCGGAGCTGCCCTCTCCGGCACTGTCCAGACGCCAAATATTGGTTTTGAAAAAATGATCTGCAATATTGTAGCAAATCCAAATATTCGCTACCTTATCCTTGGAGGACCGGAATCAGCAGGACATCTGACAGGAGAGGCCCTAAAAGCACTTTTTGAGAACGGTGTGGATGATAAGAAACGTATCATAGGGACGGAAGCATCGCACGCAACTCTTTTTAATGTCCCGTTGAATTTCATTGAGCGGTTCCGTAGCCAGTTAACCCTCATTAACATCCAGTTTGAAGGTGACCCGGAAGTTATCAGGCAAGCTGTGTGGACCTGTTATCAAGAAAATCCTGTAGATTTCCGTGGTTATTCCCTCTATGACCCGGGTGCCTTTTCTGAACCTTCCTTAAGTGGGAAAATTACCTGGCGTATCAATCAACCCTGGGCTGAGCCGGAGGATGAAAACGAGCAGGAAGCCCTTAGAAAAGCAAAGGAACTCATCGAAAAATTGAAATCAAGGACAAAGAAAGTTGGAGAATAAGATACGGAAAACGTATTTAGATATTATGGAAGGATTACCATGCAGACAGCGGCTGGAGGGAACAAAGCACTGGCAAACCCTTCTTTGACCAGAGACAGGATTTACGCTTGATATACTGAAAATTTTAACTCAGGAGGAGTACATGCATTCGAAAAAGATTTTTAATATGAAATTATTTGCTGTAACAGCAATCGTTGTGATAGGCCTGCTTTTTGTAGCAAACCCTGTGTCTCGCTCATTATTTTCGGACATCCAGGAAGTGTGGGCAGCAGAGACGAAGACAAATGTTCCCCAAAAAGATACCGCCGCTACATCTCCAAAAAAGGTTCCCCGTCTTATCGATGTTGGTGCTGATAAGTGTATTCCATGTATCGCTATGGCGCCGATATTGGAAGAAATGAAGAAGGAATATGCCGGTATCCTTGACGTTGAGTTTGTCGATGTGTGGAAAAATCCGAATGCCGGGCAAAAATATGGAATTCGAGGAATCCCTACACAGATTTTCTATGACGCCTCTGGAAAAGAACTTGGCCGGCATATGGGGTTTATCTCAAAGGAACAGATATTGCAATCATTTAAAAAACTTGGTGTAGAACTTAGGAATCCTGAGCAAAAGAAGACGAAGTAAGAAGACGTCGATTATGATTGAAAAGCTCTTTATAACTCTCAACGATGCTGTTTCCGGAACACCTGCATTTGCAATCGGGGCGTCATTCCTCTGGGGCGTCCTCAGTCTGGTCTTAAGTCCTTGCCACTTATCGAGTATACCTCTTATTGTGGGATTTATCGATGAACAGGGACGTATATCAACAAAGCGGGCTTTTTATATTTCTTTACTTTTTTCATCAGGACTTATGGTGAGTATCGCCGTCATAGGACTGTTTACTGCTATGGCAGGCCGTATGATGGGAGACGTGGGCAGATATGGTAATTACTTTGTTGCAGGAGTATTTTTCCTTGTGGGACTTCACCTCTTCGACATTATCCCTATGCCCTGGTCAGGCCCTGGAAACATCGGCATCAAGCGCAAAGGCATACTCGCTTCCTTTATCCTCGGTCTGATCTTCGGTGTTGCCCTCGGTCCCTGCACCTTCGCCTATATGGCCCCCATGCTGAGTATTACCTTTCAGCTTGCCGGAACGCAGATCTGGTACGGCACAATCCTGCTTTTATCCTACGCCGTGGGCCATTGCTCAATTATTGTGATAGCCGGAACATTTACAGAGTTGGTGCAACAATACCTCGACTGGAATGAACAATCCAAAGGGCCAATGATCATAAAAAGGGTTTGCGGCGTCCTTGTAATAATCGGCGGATTTTATATGATCTACACAACATTGTAGTTTTATGAGTCAAGACAGTAAAAGACTTTTTTTGTTAAAAGAATAATAGCTTTATTGACAATTGAAGATCAAAGAAACTTATCTTTGGCTTGACATTAACTTGAATAAGAATCTATTTAAACAAAGTAATACCATTTTAGAGGAGCGAAACAATGGAAGTAAAAAGGAACTATGTTAAGGTACGCCTGACTGACAAAAGGTGCCTGACAGTTCCTCATGAGCTTGCGGAGGCTTATGGTTTGAAACCTGGGGAATCCTTTCAACTTGAGAATAGATTGGATGGACTGTATATCCATCCACCGGTGGCACACCTTGCCAGAATATACATTGAACCGACAAATATATGCAATCTGGAGTGCAAGACATGTATCCGCAACGGATGGACAGAGCACCTTGGGCTGATGGACTCAAGCACATTTACTCGGATCGTTGATGCTGCTCGCAGCTTTTCCCCGGTCCCGTCCGTTTTTTTCGGCGGTTTCGGAGAACCGCTTTCCCATCCACATATTGTGGATATGATAGCCATGATGAAATCAATCGGTGCTCGGGTTGAATTAATAACCAACGGAACGCTCCTGACGAAAGAGATGTCCCATCAATTGATCAAGGCAGGTCTTGACGGGCTATGGGTGTCCATCGATGGGGCAAGACCTGAAAGCTATGGAGATGTTCGCTTAGGTGCTGCGCTTCCAAATGTCATCTCCAACATAGAGACATTCCGTGACGCCTGTTTTACTGATTTTTGGCGTTTCTCCCACCCTGAAAAACCAGAAATAGGGATTGTATTTGTAGCCATGAAACGGAATATTGCAGATCTTCCGGAAGTCGTACGCCTGAGTGAGCGGCTGGGAGCCATTAAGTGTCTCATAACAAACATCCTGCCGTATTCACCTGAAATGTCTGATGAAATTCTGTATTCAGGCGCAGTCACCGGCAACATTTCACGCTTTTCAAACTTTCAAATAAGACTCCCAAGAATTGATACAGACAACATCAGCTCCTTTCTCAGTACTTCTGCAGGTGATGCCCATTGCATTTCGTGGGCCGGCAGCAACACATGGGAGGCATCGAACAGGTGCCCCTTTATTGAAAGAAGCGCGACAGCAATAAACTGGGAAGGTAACGTCAGTCCCTGTCTACCCTTAATGTACAACCAAACGCATTTTCTGAATCAGCGGATGCATTTTTCAAGGAAGTACATCGTGGGTAATGCAGCAGAACGTGATTTTAAGGAACTCTGGGGTATGCAGACATATGTAGCCCTTCGTGAGAGGTTGCAACAATTCGAGTTTCCTCCATGTACCATTTGCGGAGGATGTGACTTATGGGAAAATAATGAAGAGGATTGTTACGGCAATCCCTTTCCTACCTGCGGAGGCTGTCTTTGGGCACAAGGAATTGTCCAGTGTCCTTAATTGCTTTTGTTTTTGATGATATTAAAATCAAATGCGGCAATTTGTGTTGATTAAAAATTGGCTGCAATTATGCAAAATATTTGACGTATTATTTTGATTAGAGGAATTAGTATCTTGTTAATCAGTTCATCGTTGGCGATGATCCTCGCAGCATGCCGGAACACAGATCTGGTACGGCATATTCCTGCCTTTATCGTACACAGCCGGACACTGCTTGATTATTGTAATAATGGGAACATTCGCGGGATTAGTCCAGCAGTATTTCAACTGGAACGAACAGTCCAGGGGCCAACGATCGTAGAAAAGGTCTGCGGCATCCTTGTGATAATCAATGGATTTTATATGATATACACAACTATCTGAATACTCTTACTCTCCAACTTGACAAAAGAGCACAGGCCACATATAATATATAAAATATAGTTTATATATAGTGAGGTGTTCAATGCTCGGTGATTTTTCAAAATATGTTGTGTATGATCTTTTCAAACTCTCAAAGGGAGCACAACTCTCAGGTGCATTAGAGTTCTTTATCTATGATACAATCAAGATATTTATCCTCCTTGCCGTTATCATATTTACCATCTCTTTTATCCGGAGTTATTTCCCTCCGGAGAAGACGAGAAAAATATTGTCACATAAAAAAGAATTTATAGGTAATATCTTCGCTGCCCTTCTCGGGGTTGTAACCCCATTCTGTTCCTGCTCTGCGGTACCGCTATTTATTGGCTTCATTGAAGGCGGTGTTCCGCTTGGCGTTACCTTTTCTTTTCTCATCTCATCACCCATGGTCAATGAGGTGGCCATTGTACTTCTATGGGGTCTCTTCGGATGGAAAATAACGGCTATTTATATCGGCACCGGCCTTTTAGTTGCAATTATAGGCGGATATGTCATAGGAAAGCTTAAGCTTGAGAGATGGGTGGAAGAATATGTATACAAGATGCATGTAGGTGAAAACATGCAGGTCGTTGCACAAACCTTTGCCGAAAGAATAGAATATGCTCGCTACAATACAAAAGATATCCTTGTCAAGGTCTGGCTTTATGTGCTTATAGCCATCGGCATAGGAGGTTTTATTCATGGTTATGTTCCGCAGGACTTCCTCGCCGGCATCGCCGGCAAAGGCAACTGGTTTGCAGTACCCATAGCAGTTCTGGTGGGTATCCCCTTATATTCTAATGCAGCCGGTGTAATCCCGATAGTCTATGCCCTCATGAGCAAAGGATTAGCCCTGGGTACAGTGCTGGCCTTTATGATGGCTGTAACCGCCCTTTCTTTGCCTGAAATGATCATCTTAAGGAAGGTTCTGAAGGTTAAATTGTTGGCCGTATTTGTGGGGATTATGGCGATCACCATTATAGGCGTCGGGTATCTCTTTAATGCCATCATGTAGGAGTGAAAAGGTGAAAGAAATCATTGTTGAATGGTTTCGCTACGAAAAGGAAGGCAATACCTGTTGCAGGTGCGGGGACAGCACTGAGGTTGTTCGGAAGGTTGTTAATGAATTCAAATTCCACAATGCCGGCCTTGAAGTTGAACTGAAAGAATACTCCTTAGGCGAGGACAGACTTGCCCTGTCAAATACAGTAAGGATAAACGGCAGAGACATTATGGACATCCTTTGAGAGAGGCAGAGAGTCTTAACGTCCTGCCCATCCTGCTCGGAACTCATAGGGACAGAAACTGATTGTAATTCCTATGTATATAAAGGCAAAATTTACGACAGTCTTCCGGAGGAAATGCTTAGAGAAGCTATTTACCGGGAGGCTTTTGGAGACAATATTGAAGCCCCTTTACGGGGTTGCGAATAAGGGGAGGGAAAATATGGATGATGTGGTTAGGCTATTCAAGTCCCTTTCGGATGAGACGAGGCTCAGGATTATTAAACTTCTCGAACATGGTGAACTCTGCGTTTGCGATATTTGTGCCGCTCTCGGTATGATTCAACCAAAAGTATCGTTCCACCTCGGTGTGCTAAAAAATGCCGGTCTCCTCAGGGACAGAAAACAAGGCAAGTGGGTACACTACAACCTCGATGAATCGGAAATGTTCAAAAGGTTTCTGCTTTTATCTGTGTCTGAGAAGATTTCTGAAAAAGATGTTGAAGAAGACAGAGCGCGACTTGAAGCGTTCCTACAAAATAAAGATGAAGAAGGAAATATTCTCCCAATGAGCGACTATAAGGCCAAATGCTGCAAGGGATGAAGCAGTGAGTACAATAATAGCAAAAAGGGTAAAAGGAGGTTTATGATGAAAGAATTAAATGATTACCTTGAAGTTGCGTTGGTGTTTCACGGACACAAATGCCCGGCCATGCCCATGGGTTTACGGGCAGGGCTTGCTGCCATGAAGGTCCTTGGTGTCAAGAGAGCGCAGGACAAGGAGCTTGTTGTAGAGTCCGAGACTGGTGAAGGCCATGCTGCTGGTTGTTTTCTCGATGGTGTGATGGTTGCTACGGGAGCTACCTATGGCAAGGGCAATATAAAGAAACTCTTCTACAACAAGATGGCATTCACCTTGATAGACGTAAAAACCGGCAAGGCAGTGCGGGTCTCTCTCAAGCCCGAGTTCGTTGTGAAGATGGTCCAATCACCTTTTGTGCAGAAACGGAAGGAAGGTATACCCCCTCAGGATATCCCCCCAGAAATAACGAACCCGCAGGTTGAACGGGTACTGAGCCTCCCTGAATCGGAGTTTCTTGTCATCAGTGAGATCTTTCAGAAAGACCTGAAGAAGGGTGCCACGAGTTTTGAGGTGAAGCTCTGTGCACAGTGCGGTGAAGCAACATTCGTAAATAAACTGTCAGAAAGTCCTGATGGCAGACTCCTCTGTGTTCCCTGTATAGAACAAGAAAGAAAGGCCTGAAGGGAGAAATCAGCCGTATATTGAAAGAGGGAGGGGAAAAATCCCTGCCCTCGCGGAACACGTTAATATGGAAATTACGACCATTTTACTTGCATCTCTCATTGTCTTTCTCTTTACCACAGTGCTCACTGTTGCCGGGGTGGGAGCGGCCTTTATCATTATCCCAACATTCTACTGGCTCGGGGTTCCCCTCACCGAGGCAATGGCTATAGCTCTTCTCTTGAATGCTATCAGCATGAGTTTCGCTTCTGTCAACTACATCCGGTACAAGCTCGTGAACTTCAAGACCGCCATGCCGATTATCATTCTGGCCGTGTTTTTCTCTCCCCTCGGGGCGTACTCGACGAGATATTTCCCTAAAAATGCACTTATCTTGATTTTCATCTTTTTTCTTATATTTGCGGGGTCTATGATGTTGTTCTATACACCAAAAAAGAAGAGAGATAGGGGGAGTTCGTCAGGCAAAGAATTGAAGACGGGCATCGGTCTCGGCATTGGTGCAGGCTATCTCGGAGGTCTACTCGGGGTCGGGGGAGGGAATTTCATTGTTCCCGCACTCATATGGCTGGGTTTTGACCCTAAAAATGCCTCAGCGACAACCGCCTTCATTGTTGTTTTCGCGTCGTTAAGTGGATTTTTCGGTCACGCAGCTCTTGGCAACATCAACTGGAATCTTCTTGCCTTCTCTGCTGTTGGTTCAATAGCGGGCGCCCTTGTTGGCTCTTGGCTCATGCATAGGAAGCTTGAGGCCAAGCACGTGAAAAGAATAATCGGCTTCGTGCTCTACGCGATTGCCGCAAAAATGTTGTGGAGTTTATTACGAATATGAGCGGGGAAAAACGTCTTGCCGGCACCTTTCTTGTAACGGTTCTTATCCTGGCAGGAGAGGTGATTGGCGGGTATTTAAGCAACAGCCTTGCCCTCTTAAGCGATACTGAGAGAAAATGGTATCGGCCACGGCACCCTCCAAATCGAGTGCTCTTTCACAAACCCTGACAACGGCTTGTACCCATAACAGAGTATAATCATAATCACTGATCAGGAAAAAGAAATGAGTGCTATCCCTTATTATAAGATTGAGGTATAAAAACTATGTCAATTAAAGAAATTGTAATAAAGCTTTCACCGGAAGATGTACTTCGTTTGACGAGGGTTCTCCTCGATGAAGATCGTGAGGAAGCAATGTTTTTTCTGAAGGAATGCCTTAAACCCCAGTTGGAGAAAGAAAAAAGGGGACATTTAGTGCGTGCCTTTGAAGCTTAGCGTAAGCCTCCTCGACAATAGTCCCTAAACAATTGTGACACGAATATGTAATCCTTTACGGAAAGCAGCCCAGTTGGCAGTTGGCTACTTTGATCTTGTGTTCGTTCAAAAGAGCACCCAGATCTTTCGAAGAAATACCTTCCTCTGCAGATATTTTTAGGGCCTGTTTGCATGTTTTTTTACTTTTTCTATAATAGACTCTTTATCCACTGGGACCTCCTTGTTCTTTTGTCTTATTTGAGCATCATCAGCAGCATTTTATAGCGGGTTACGGCTTTCAGCGCGTGCGGCTTGTTTGCCGGCATAATGATCATTTCTCCTTCTTTGACCGAATATGGTTTACCGTCAATACGAATCTCAGCTTCGCCTTCCAGCAGATAAACCGCCGCATCAAAAGGTGCTGTATGTTCACTGAGACCTTCTCCCTTGTCGAAAGCGAAGACGGTCATCGTTCCTGAGGGCTTTCGGATGATTTCCCGGCTAACGACGGAGTGATCCTGATAGCCAGCAATTTCTTTAAGTTTCAATACGGCGGTTAAATCCACTATCTGGGTAAAGTTCTCGGTCATGTCATTTCTCCTTTTTGATCTTTTATAACACAAAACATAAGCATTGCAGTTGACTTAAGTCAAATTGATTTATTGTTTGTTGGGGTATGAACCACCCCCCAAGGGTTATCTTACCCTCGGGTCAGACTCTTATTGCAGAAAGAATTGTTGTGGTGGCGTCTACAGATCCCCAATATTTTGCTGGCGGTATTGTGAGGAAGTGCAAGCGTAGTTCAAAATAGCAGGTTCCTTAGAAGTTGTTCTTGGCTTTTTTTGCCGTTATACAACCTTTATACCGCATTCGACAGTTTGGAAAGGTTTATTTGTTTATTGATTTCAGGATGGGATCACCACAGAATTCGGATTATAAAGTACATTAAGTTGTCAATCTGGTGTAAAATCATTGAGCTATATGGGTGTTTTGCTTGTAATAGAAGGTTTTAATCTGATGAAGTGTTAACTTCCGGAAATTTAAGATAAATATTCCGTAGCATACTTTCCGGTCCGTTTTCTGTGGTGACCCTTATACGGGTGGATATGATTTTGTTTGAAAGAACAGCAGTCCTGACGAACTCGCCAACCTTGCAGATGAACCTGCAATTATGGCACTAACGTGAGGATGTGTAGGTTCCCAAGGAGGTTTGTAAAGATATGCATATGAGCCACACTGTAGCTCTAATATCTGGAGTGTTTTCATTTTTCAGCCCCTGTATCCTGCCCATTATTCCGTCTTATCTTGTTTTCATCAGCGGGATAACCTTTGATGGCTACAATGAGGTTGAATTCCGAAAATACAGAAAAGTTGTTATCGTTCACACCCTGTCTTTTATCTTTGGATTTTCCTTTGTGTTTGTATCCCTCGGACTTAGCTCATCCCTACTCGGCAAATTTTTCTCAAGTTACCATACATATATCACTCGTTTCGGCGGGTTGATCTTGATGGTGATGGGAATGCATTTGCTGAATATCATAAAAATACCATTCTTGAACCGGGAAAGAGTGGTCCACCTCAAACAAAAACCTTTGGGTCTTTTTGGCTCATTCATTGTTGGAGCTACCTTTTCAGTGGGTTGGACGCCGTGCGTGGGACCCGTTCTATCTTCGATTCTTATCATGGCAAATGCTTCCCAGGAAATGGCCGAAGGCGCCTATCTGCTGAGCCTGTATTCCCTGGGACTGGCAATACCCTTTTTTATTTCTGCAATATTTTTCCATAAGCTATTCCGACTTCTACAAAAATTCCATTTTATGACCCGATATTCCATGAAAATACTGGGTGTGATTCTTATTATTGTCGGTCTGCTATTGTTGACCAATTATTACAGTGTACTAACCATCTTTTCTAACAGTTTATTTTCGTGGATAAAATAGAGGCAAACCCCACCAAGAAATACATATGACAATGTTTTTGTTGCACCAAACAAAACTCTATGTTATATCAGCAGATAAACTCAATAATAAAGGAGATGCAATGCCATACCATTCACTTTGATGATGCGCAACAATGAGTGCCAGTTGGCGTTCATGGTTTTATCAGTATTGGTCGGCATTGGTCAAAAGAGCCTCACCGTAATTGTGTAAATACTTATTTCCCTCTTGGCCGCTCCGGCTCATGCTGGCAGCGGTTTTTTTAATTATTACATAGTAGCATCAGCCGTCCTGTGGCTGGAATAGGCGTAATAATGTAAAGAGGAGGGAAACACAATGTCAGAAAAAACCGTCCGTTTTTTATGTCTTCTGATGGCGCAATGTTATTTCAGGGGCAGTCATTTTTAGAATCACAACATTGCTTCAAAAACAGGATTCCCTAACACGAGGAGTGTACGAATAGCGTTTTTTAAAAGGGATATTTCCGCCTTGAAGAATAAAGGAGGGTAGTATGGATGCTCTCGTTTTACGACATAAGGCGGAAGTTCTATATCGTAGCGGGCAGTTCCTTTGCTCTGAGGCAATTCTTTATACATTTAACGAGGCACTGGGCAACCCGCTTCCAAGGGAAGCTGTGCGGCTGGCCTCTGGTTTCCCTGTCGGTATGGGTGCTATCGGAGTTGGCGGTTGTACCTGCGGTGCTCTCGCCGCTGGCATTATGGTCTTAGGCATGGTTTACGGGAGATCCAATCCAGGTGATGAAGCACCACTGGTTTTGGGGAAAGCCCAGGAATTACATGATTGGTTTAAATCCGAAAAGCGGAGCACATGTTGCCGAGTCTTGATTCACGGCCTTTAGTTCGGCTCCCCGGATCATGTTGACCAGTGCGTCTCCTTTACCGGCGATGTCGCAGAGCGCCTTGCCCACATGATTGACAAGGAAGGCAAAAATAGGAAACACAGTAACAATTTTTAAAAGGAGGAATAAGAAGTGAAGAAATGTAAAACATTAATTTGGTTGGTTATCTTTGTGTGTATGGTTTTTTTATTTTCTTCGAATGTTTGCAATGGAGAAACAGGAAATGGAAAGCCTGACAATTCGCCGGACTGGTTCTATCCAAGCTGGGCGGCAAGTGCAAAATATAACACGCCCATAACAGTGCTGGATACCGACAGTGCTCTTGGCAGATATTCACTGAAAACAAAAGCGGTAGGTTTAAAGGATGTCACTCGCTTTCATGGTCATATGTGCGACGGACTGTTTATAGCTTTTGTTGAAATAAGGGCTGTCCTTGGCAAACTCTTCCCCAACGGAACGGTTGACAGAACGGATTTGCGGGCAGTTTCCAAAAATGGGCCTTGCTGGGTTGATACTGTTATGTATATGACTGGCGCCAGGACCAATTTCCAGACATTGAGGATTGACAGTACCATTGGCGATGGTTTCATTATACAAAAAATATCAACTGGCGAAACTTACTCGGTGCATCTCAAACCAGGAGTGTTCCCCACGGAACAGGCAGAACTCGAGGGCAAGATCAGAAAACTTAGAGCCGAAGGGAAGCCGGTCAGTGCAGGGGATATTGATACTGTTGAAGCAATGGCAGATGCATTAAGCAAGAAACTTCTAAATACACAGAGTTCCGAACTGCTTGAAATCAACCCTTGTCTGGTTACCGTTTCGTTGCTGTCGATATGTTTGGCAACAGAGGGGATATTGTAAATAAAACCATGCCGCGAAAGTAGGCACGGAGGTTTGTCGCACACAACACTCATGTGTTTGATTAAAGATGGGGAAAGAGGGGGGGATATCCTGCCGGCTTTTGCATTGACGTTACCACTATTGCCTATTCTGCCAATTCAGTCGAGATATTTCTCCTCCCCTGTTCTCACACCAGGGGCTTCCTAAAAAAGATGCTCGAACAACCCGTTTCTCATTCAAATCTCGCATTTATCCTTCACTAAAGACATTTTTCACAGGAGATGTTACGTAGAAATTATGGATGCCGTCTCTCAACAGTATCAAAGGCATCGTATCACCTGTTCTTGTCGGCTTGATCCTTAACGTACTTCCGGTACTCCTTCAGCAGTACATAGGCATAATCTTTATGGGCGCGTTCAGACGAGGGAATGTAGTTCTTCATAGCTTCCAATCTTGTCATAATCTCTTCGGCAGTCTCATCGTTTGCCAATCTGCCTCCAGAATAAAGTTCGGCCATAATTTCATCCAGACCAAACACGCCAGCCTCTGTGTCATCGATAAATTTCAATATGTGCCAACTAACTGTTGGTTTTGGGGGGATTCAGCACCCCCCTACTCATCCCGTTTTTACCGCCCTAATCGCCTTGTCGGACAGACAAACCATGTATATTTCCGGGCAGGCGCTGTCATTATTATACCAAACATCTGACCAAAAATTCTGCTGCAATAATAACGATGAAAACATTAACCACAGAACGAGGGCCGGCACAACTGTCGTAGGCACTATACAGCAAGACTTCCTTGAACTCCGTGGAATTTATTTCGAAGTCAGAACCGCCTTTGCTCCCGCTTTCTTCACTGCCATTTGAATGTCCTGCACGGATAAAGCCAACGGGTCGTAGGTGAGCTTCATCTGGTTGGTGATAGGGTTGAAACTGAAGGTTTTAACACCTTGCAGGGCCTTAACTCGCTTCTCGACAATCTGCCCCTCGCAGGAGCAGCCAAGTCCTTCAATCTTGAACGCTAAGAGGTTCAGACCATCCGGTACTTTTGATTCATTGTTGTCTGTAGTTGTTGCAGATATATTATTGACTACCTCCACACCGGAACAACAAGATACTTGTGTAGCAGCCATAGGAAAAACAGGAAAGGATATCTTCTTAGCGTGTTCTTGACTATCACAGCAACATTCAGCGCTTGCATCGTTTATGACAGGAATTGATACTCCAGGAGTGGGCTCACCGCAACAACAGGCAGATTCAAACATCTTAAGAGGCGTAGCAACCATAATTTTTTGTTCCTCCATTTGCATATTTGCTTGCTGAAAAGCTGCCTGTTCCTCAAGTACCGGCAATGCAGAACTCCGCCACTTCAATAAACGCAGGGCGTTGATGATAACGAAAAGCGCGCTTGCCTCGTTGAGCAGCAGACCTGTGACTAATCCGAGATGCCCGAGCAGTGCCATGATTACCATAAAAGCAACGTTCAGCAGGGAAACCACAATATTCTGTCGGATTGTCTTTACCACACGGCTGGAGAGCTCACGTACAAAGGCTAACTTTGCAAGGTCGTCAGACATCAGCACGACATCGCCCGCTTCAATAGCGATATCTGTTCCTGCTGCTCCCATAGCAATGCCCACATCTGCGACTGCCATTGCCGGTGCATCATTTATGCCGTCGCCGACCATGGCCACCATTCCGTATCTTTCACGGAGTTTACGAATCACATCGACTTTGTCTGTAGGCATTAGCTGGGCATCATATTCGTCTACGCCAACCCGATGGGCGATAGCGCTTGCGCTACGCTCGTTGTCCCCGGTGAGCATCGCTGTTCTGACTCCGGCATGTCTAAGCCGTTGCAGAGCGTCCTCTGCTCCAGGTCGCACAGTGTCAGCAATTGCGATGAGGCCTCTCAGGTAACCGTCTGCACTGAGTAATACAACAGTCTTCCCTTCATCCTCAAGTCGAGCAACAGCTTCCTCTGCTTCTCGGATTGTTATGCCTTGTTCCATGTGGCAACGAGGGCTGCCGATTACGCAGGACTGTCCTCGGACTGTAGCAGACACACCTCGCCCAACATTCTCTTGGAAGCCATCTACTGTATCCCCGGAGAATACACCATTCTCTCTTGCCTTCCGTACGATTGCGGCTGCGAGGGGATGTCCGGATCGAGACTCAATGGCGCCTGCAAGCTCAAGCACATCCTGCTCTCTTGCTCCACCGAAGGGCACAACATCCGTGACTTCCGGGCGTCCTATTGTTAAGGTGCCGGTCTTATCAAAGGCAATAACCTTGACCCGGTCGACAATTTCAAGGTAAGAACCGCCTTTAAAGACTGCCCCATGGTGGGCCGCCTTTGCCATGGCAGCTACAATGGCCACAGGGACCGAGAGAGCGAGACCGCAGGAGCAGGAAACTACAAAAACAACCAGACCCCGGTAAATAAAAGGCAGCCACTCGGCTCCCATAAATAAGGGCGGAACAATAGCGACCAGTATTCCAAGGGCGAACATGGCAGGGGTATAATAAACTCCGAAAGCATCCGAAAATCTTTGAAGCTTGCCCTTTTTGGCTTGTGCTTCTTCAACCGAATAGATGATTTTTGAAAGCATTGACTCTGACGCAGGTTTCTCCACCTCCACTTCAAGCGATCCATTCTGGTTGATGGTTCCGGCAAAGACCACACCCCCGGTCTCACGAAGTACCGGAATGGGTTCGCCGGTAACAGCCGACTGGTCCACATATGACGAACCTTTTACTACATGACCATCGACAGGTATGCGTTCTCCCGGTCTTACGACAACGACGTCCCCAACCACAATCTGTTCAATTTGACGCATCTCTTCTCCATTGTTCGTACGTACAAGCGCTTCTCTTGGCATAAGTTCCGTGAGCGAGCGAAGAGCGCCGCGGGCTTTGTCCACGGCATAAGATTCGAGAACATCGCCGAGCGAGTAAACAAAGATCAGCACAGCCGATTCACCCCATAGGCCGAGTGCCATGGCGCCGCCTGAACCTATGAGCATAAGAAGATGGATCGTTGGCGTAAAATTTACAAGGGCAATCAGGGCCTTACGGGCAGGGTAATAAACACCGGTCAGGACAGAGAGCACGTAAATCCCGTTGTAAACAAGGGGCAATACCCCTGCCTTTGACAATATAAAGGCGATTAGGGCAAGAAAACCGCATCCGTACAAGGCAAGCTGCTGCTTCTCACGCCACCACGTGCTGCGCTGACTTTGGCTCTTTTCCAGCGAGGCTTTCATGCCCGTTTCCGAGACTGACCGGATAATATCCTGAATCGTAGTTGTTCCGGAGTCATAGGAGACCCGAAGTTGGTGGGTAATAGGGTTGATTTCATACCCCTGGACCCCAGCCAGCGCCCTTATCTTTCGTTCGATGAGAGTAGATTCACAGCCGCACTCCATTCCTTCAATCTGAAATGTTACTGTTTCGATCCCTTGTTCATCCTTATAATTATTCATGCCAGACCCTCCATTTTCGCCTTTGCCGGGCTTTTTCAAATCACTATTCGTTCAAAACATACGAAATTCGCCCTGAGGTTAATTTGTCAAATAAGCAAATTATTCAACACCCATGGCAAATAAGATAGACAGTCTCATACAGCTTTGCCTTGGGAAGAATTGACATTCTTGGTAACAGGGCAGGCACAGGATTCGGCCCCGGCAAGACGCATTTTTATATCTTCTATTAAAAAAAGATCATCATTCTCAATTGCTTTGTAAATGTAAGGTATTGTAGACCGCCACGCCTCAAGTGCCACCTCATATGCCTCAATTCCTAAGGGCGTCAGGGTATAGACCCGCCTTTTCTGTGCGCCCTTAAGCTGCTTATCGTCGGCGACTTCTGCATAACCATGCTTAGCCAGTTCCTTGAGGATTGGATAGATAGTCCCAAATGTAGGTATACAACAACCACTGGTAATAGATTCCAGTTCTTTCAATACACCGTAACCGTGGTTAGGCCCCTTGGATAAGACTTTCAAAACAAGAACTTTTGTAAGGCCTATGTTGATCAACGATTTCCAATAATTTAAATCAGTAAGCTCCATAAGAAGACCTCCTATATAGATACTACAATTATAGTGATTAAAGTTATAATGAATGTCATTATATTGATATCTATCATAATGGATATATCTTGTCAAACCTTTTTTAGTAAATCAACTTTTCATTTTTAGTAAGAAATTGTAGGTTAAATTCATATGTTGCTTTTAAAAGAACAAGATATTATTTGCAATAAAAATAAGTTGCAAGGATAATTGTATTTAAATTTTGATTAAAACGGATAATCACAATATTGAATCACGAGTGCCTTTTGATATCTTACTGTCAATACACACGAGTATTTTTTATAAGCCCACCCAGTATCCTTCATCCACTTGTAGCGCAGAACCTTCGCTTTCCAGGAGCTCCAAGTGACCGATGACCTCAGATATGCCCAGGAAGAGCTGATCCTGCAGTAAATCCGGGAAGAGTGTCTTTACGATTGAGAATGGCCTGAGAGGACCCTGATCAAGAATATTGCGAACCAGTTCCTTTCGTTGCTGGATGAAGTGAGTGATTTCATCAATTCTGCCGGCAACATCCAAGATGATTGCGCCGTGGCCTGGCAGAGCCGTTTGGATAGCCATCTGTTTTACCTTATGAAGAGAGGCCAGATAAACCTTCAGGCTCTTGTACCCCTGTAACATAGTGGAAGGTCTCTGGATCAAAGCGTTTGAGCTGATTTGGTTGAGAAGGAAATCTCCGGTGAAAGCTGATAAGTGATCTTGTGAGTACAACATTATGCACCACGGGGTGTGTCCAGGTACCGCTCTGACAATAAATGGTATTGATCCAAGCTCGATTTCATCACCGTCATTCAAAAGGCGAGAGACAGGCACGGAACAGCCGTACATACGGCCCCAGGTGTATAGAAAATCGAGATAAGTACGATGGTCACCCGGAGCAACAATCCATTTCAGGATCTCCGTATAATATTCTAAATCCCTCAGGAGCTCGGCATCGAAATCCTCAAGATATTGTCCGCCTCCCCTTGAAACCCAGACTTCTGCCTTGCTTAATCTAACAATCTCAGCGGCTGCTCCAAAATGGTCAAAATGAGGGTGCGTGATGATAATTCTTTTGATATCCCTGATTGAATACCCTTTGTTCTTCAATGCTGCCTGCAGCTCGTTAGTATAAATATTCCCCTTAGGAGGGGTGTCTATAAGGGTGGGGATTACGCCTTCAATGAAGTATACATTAATATTGCCTACAGGAAATGGAGTTGACATACTAAGTAAATGAATATGATCTATCAAATGGTTTTAGCCCGCTAATCCAATATATCTATCATTTCTTCAACTGCCTTTGACAACCCGACAGAAAGAGATCTTAAAATTATAGAATGTCCGATGTTTACTTCCTCCAATGCCCTGGCATATAAAACAGGCATAATATTTTTGTAAGTGAGCCCGTGTCCGGCGCCAACCTTTATTCCAACTTTTACAGCATGATCCGCCGCAGTATATATCCTGTCAATTTCCTTATCAATATCAGTTTTATCTATGGTATTGCAATATTTACCGGTATGGATCTCTATAAAATCAGCGCCGCATTCTTTCGAAAGCTCAACTATTTCTATATCGGGTTCAACCAAAAGAGATACCAGTATGTTCTGATCATGAAATAACTTAACAGTATCTTTAATTTTGAGCATATTTGTTTTGACATCAAGCACGACTTCTGCAGTTATTTCTTCCCTATTTTCAGGAATGACAATAATCTTATTCGGCTTTATTTTTAGTGCAATATCAAACATTTCACCCGAGAGAGCTACCTCAAGATTCAATTTCCCACGTATCACATCTTTTATGGCAAAGATATCCCCGTCTTGCATATAACGCCTGTCCTTACGTAAGCTAACCATAATGCCGTCACAACCGCCTTTTTCACACATTACTGCATATTCAGCAGGATCAGACTCATTGCCTCTCCGGGCTTCTCTAAGAGTTGCGATATGATCAATATTTACGAATAATAAGAAAAAATGTCCCCTGTAGGCAACTTCTCCACCCGGCATAAAATCTCTCCATTATTTAATATTTTTATGAACATAGTATCCGATAAATTGATGCTGCCCACACCACGTCCTCTTTAATTGCCGCGTCGGTAGAAAAAACTTTCGATATAATTCTTATTCCATTTTTCGAAAAAATCTCCCGATGTCTATAAAATTATCAAAACCGTATTCTGTCGAGATCTAAGCACCGTAGAGGTACTCTCGCGTCATCGGCAGCGAATTATTTAATCCATTGGTAAACAGTATCTGATAAAGCCGTATGTCACCCCACCGGAAAGCTGCGGCACTCCCGTTGAGGAACATACGCCACATACGGGCGAACCTTTTGTCGAACATCTCTTCGATCTTCTGTACATTAACCTCAAACCGTTTTCCCCATTCGTCGAGGGTCTTGGCATAATGGAGACGGAGGCTTTCAATATCAATAGGGACGATCCCCTTTCTTCCCATAGCACCAATCACAAGATCAAGTGCTGGAATGTAACTACCTGGAAAAATATATTTCTTGGTCCATGGATCACCTGGAGTATTGCTCTCTTTGCCTATAGTATGAAGGAGTCCTATGCCGCCAGGTTTCAAGAGACTCCTCGTCTTTTCCATAAAGGTGGGGATAAAACCTTTTCCGACATGCTCAAACATGCCAATAGAAACAAACTTGTCAAATTGGCCTTTAATGTTCCTATAATCTTCACGGAGAATTGTGATTTCATTTTCTAAGCCTTCTTCCGCCACCACATTTCTGGCATATTCAGTCTGATGACGGGAAAGGGTACACCCCACGCTTTTTACACCGTGGTGATGAGCTGCATAGAGAAGCATACCGCCCCACCCGCATCCGATGTCTATAAGTGTTTCTCCTTCTTTTAGCTGGAGTTTCCGGCAGATATGCTCGTATTTTTGTTGCTGTGCCTGTTCGAGGGTATCCTTATCGGTTCTGAAATAGGCGCAGGAATATGTCATACTTTCGTCAAGGTACTGCTTATAAAAATCATTTCCCAAGTCATAGTGGTGGGCAATGTTTCCAGGTGATTTCTTCAGTGTATTTAGAGAGGAAATATGGTGAAGGAAGACAGCCGCCCTTGTTTTCAAGGAAAGCTCCATATTCTGAAAGTCGGGGTCAATACCAAGACAGATAAGTTGCTGGATGTCGCCCTCCACATCAATATTGCCGGCGGTATATTCTTCCCCGAACCCAAGTGTGCCTTTGCTCAATATGTTTTTTGCCGCAGCTTTGGTGTTGAATGTGAGTACAAAAACAGGGACACCGTTCCCATACATTTCAGCCTCACCATCCCAAAACCTCACCTCAAAGGATATTCCAGGTATGTTGCTACTCAATTCTTTTAACAGTTTTTGAAGGATTTTCTTCATAAGCACCTCCTGATACATTTGCAAACCCTTAAGCTGTTGTCTATACCGTTGTGACCGGGATATTTAGCTTTTTCTCATCCTGTATTCCTCAGTGTTTAAAGTCTGCCTCATTTTGGAGGTTGCACGGCTTTGTTCTGTTCTTTCTTCTCAAAAAACTTTCTATATTCTCTAAGCACTACGGTTGTATATTCTAAACGTGCTTGTTCACTCGAAGGGATGTAGTTCTCTTTTGAGAGTTGCTCTATCAGTTCATAGGCAACAGAATTATCCGGCATTTTCCCTTCCCAATAAGCAATTTCAAAGATCCTGTCCAGCCCCTTTACTCTAATCTGACCGCCATCGGGAAAAACGAGCTGTCGACACTCCTCTATCCCTGTCATCATGCATGGACATGTCACTTCACCTATTTGCGCTGACATAATATGCCTCCCAATTAAAAAATTTATTCCTATCCAAATATTGTCAGCC
>JAPLKC010000016.1 GCA_026388255.1 Pseudomonadota bacterium
GATACCGGCAGACACTCCTGCCGATGTCCAAATGTTTCCATTACAGACAAAACGCTCTTCAACTACCGTGACATCCCCGAAGGCTTTCAACCGATCAAGGGAGTTCCAATGGGTAGTGGCCTTTTTTCCATATAGCAGCCCGGCTTTATGTAACAGGAAAGTCCCGGTGCACACAGAAAATATCGCTTTGCACTGCCTTGCCTGTTCGGTGATAAATTGAATAAGCACCGGGTTGTCCACTTCCTGGCGGGTTCCCTGACCACCCGGCACAAGAAGAAAATCAAGTTGGGGGCACTGCTCGAAGGATACATGAGGATTTACGGAGAGACCCTTCGCACAGGTGACCGGCTCAAGCGACTCGGCCACAATGAAGCGATGTTCAGGCCCATTGGCAAATTTGCTCCACATGCCAACGATTTCCCATGGACCGACAAAATCAAGTTCTTCGACATCCGGAAAAACAAGCATACCAAAGTTCATTTCAGTCCTTCCTCAAGGGTCTAACGGAGTAGTACACCGGGATTGTCAGCGATCCGGTGCAACGACATGATAACCCGTTCTTAGTCATTCTCTTCCTTTCGGTTTGGGGCGCCATTTTTTGCCGGCCGTCCATCCTTCAGACGCAGAATCGATGGCATCAAATCTTGGGATGTAAGGCTTTATATCCAGAAGGGGTGTATTATCCAGCATGTCGGCACCTTCAATTATAAGGATATTCCCTTCACGCCGGACCAGTTTTACGATTGATAACCCTATGCCGTTTGGCCTGCACGGATGTCGTGATGCATAGATGCCGTGAGGTTCATCGTCCAGAAAGGTGGGACGTACCATCTCAATCCTGCCGGATCGGTCAAAAAGGTAAATCAGATAAATGTGAGAGAAAGCGTCAATGTCCTTCAAGCCTTGCTCATACTCTCCAAACACCTCAACGTGCCCAGAGGAGTCAGGGGCATAGAGCGGTTGGATAGGACATTCTTCTTTTGTTTTGTATGGTGTATGTATAATGCCAATTGCTTCTATTATCATATCGCGCTGTCTCTTAAGGCTAACTCGGGATCATCCGGAATAGCAAATAATCAGCAATGTTTCCTGATTCATAATTATCTGAATTTGCCATGAGACCCGCCCTCTTTGCTTAATAACAGTATCAGATCACTTCGTTTTCTGTCAATGGATTTATTGACACAAGAAGTGCGGGATTGCCGGTATGTCCTGAAGAAAAAACGGAAACATCTTGACACATTTTTTCTAAATGTCTATAATAAAGAACAACATCGAGTGGCATTCATAATACAATAAATAAACCAGGGCAATAATGTACGAAAAGTTAATGTCATACCCGCAGGGCGTGCGGGTTGCCGGCAAAAATAAGTTTCAACTCTGCGATCTCCGCGTACTCGAACGACCGTAAGGGAGTGGGCCTGTCCCCGTAAGGGGGCGAGAGGAAAAGGCATTAAAGACATTGTCTCTCGCAGAGCACGCAGTGTACGCAGAGAAAGACAGGTATATCTGTGAGCAGTATCCTGAGACTGACTGATCCTGCTCACATTTCATGCCCCTTCGGGGCAGAAGGACATAGCGCTCTCGGTCCCGGCCTTCTGGAATCGGTATATCAGGAATGTTTTAAAATAGAATTAGAGGATGATGACCTACGGGTGGAAAAGGAAATACCGGTGCCTGTCATATACAAAGGAAGAGCAATTACACAGGAAGGATTCAGGATAGACCTTCTTATCGAAAACACGGTTGTTATAGAACTTAAATCAGTAGAAGAAGTAAAACCTGTTCATAAGAAACAACTTCTTACCTATCTTAGATTGACGGATAAGCAAGTGGGTTTGCTGATCAACTTTAATGAAATAATGCTGAAAAACGGTATTACAAGGATAGTTAACAATTACGCACCGACAGGTGCTGCAAATTTACCCTGATATGATCATTCTCTCATATCAGGGTAAGGATAAATTGTTTTAACTCTGCGATCTCCGCGTACTCGAACGACCGCAGGGAGAGGGCGAGAGATAAAGGCATTAAAAGCATTGTCTCTCGCAGAGCACGCAGAGAAAGACAGGTATATTTGTGAGCAGTATCTTGAGACTGCCCGATCCTGCTCACATACTACGCCCCTTCAGGGCAGATGTTAGTTTCTACCCGCAGGGTGTGCGGGTTGCCGGAATGAATCATTCTCTCAATTCCGGCAAAAAAATTGTCTTAACTCTGCGATCTCCGCGTACTCGAACGACCGTCAGGGAGTGGGCGAGAGGAAAAGCATTGTCTCTCACAGAGCCCACAGAGATAAGGTTTTATACGCTTCACGATTAACGCTTCACAAAATTTAAATAAAGGGGGATTAAGATGGCAACAAAGAAAACAGTGGAAAGTCCGGAATTTATGTACCTGCCTCTCGAAAATATTCTTGTGGAAGAACAGATTCGCTCAGGGATTGATACGGAGGGAGAATCATTTAAGTCTCTCATGGAGTCAATCAAAGACCGGGGTGTCCTTGAACCTGTACTTGTAACACAAAAGGACGGCAAGTACCTACTCCTCTGCGGGGAACGCCGTTATCTTGCAGCACAGAAACTTGAACTCCCATCCATCCCTGTTCGGGTTGTAGATGCAGTAACCCAGAAAGACGAGATACTTGCCTTGCAATTGACGGAAAATCTCCAGAGAGAAGACCTGAATCCCATAGACCAGGCAAAGGGCATACTGGCATACGTTCAGGCTAAACATCCTGATAAAAACTATAATGTGGATGGGGTGATGAGTGAGTTGCTGGTCTATGACCGAAGACCGGAGGACCAATTTGTAGAAGTCCGCGAAACTGTTTCGCGGATTGTCGAAATCGTCGGAAAGACAACAAGGACGCTGTACAACATGATTTCACTCTTAAAACTCTCCGATGAAATTCAGGCTGCTATACGGGAGGGAAAACTACCTGTTTCTCAGGGTTACATCTTTGCCTCTCACCTTGATTTTGCCGATTCAAAGAAAGTCTTTGACAGTGTCATGGCACAGCCTGTTACTAACGCCACCCTTGAAAGAATGCTTACACAAAAAACAGAACCACCGAAACAACCTGCGCATCCCACACTCTCACGACAGAGGACAAGCGTCAAAAATATAAGGAATGCTATCGAGGAGAATGCAGGCAAATATACCAAAGAAGATCTTGAGGAACTCTTTAATGATCTATGCGTCCTCTGTGACTATGTTCAGCAGCAGGCCGCTGCTACAGTATCGATGAAGCCGCGCAAACCACAGGTGTGAAGAGTGATTTGATAGCATTAGGGAAAGCTAATCCGGAGGGGTAAAAAAGTAATATTTCAATGCCAGCATCTAACATTTATGTTCGGCGCGTGCTACACCTACAACTAAATAGTCTTGGTGACGCTGCAGAACACTGATTACCGAATAAAAGAGAGTAACATACGGCTCACCGGGATTGGCCCGATAGGGGCACGATCCGGTGCAGCCGATTGTTAAGTGCTTCTCTATTTATTACTCTTTACCGTTCGAAACTCCGTCATAAGCCGTTCCCCTTGGGGAGTCAATGACCAAAATAATCCCATGCCGCCCTTCTTTGTCTCAGAGTACTTAAGAGTAATCAGTCCAAGGACCTTCAATTGAAGCGATATAGTTTGGAAATCCTGATCACTTAGGTCATTGTAGGTTCCCAATGGCCCCTCTCTGTCTTTTAATGCCGTCAGCAGAACCGACTTAACAAAGTCGTCGTTGGGAAACTTGAGCAGGTACGGAGCTACTAAAGCAAAAATCTCCCTCCATGTGAGGGTGCTACTCCAATTGCCGCTGCCGTGTCTTCCGCCATAGTAGATCCCATGGACTGTGAAGTGCTCATCCAGACCAGCAAGCCCCTCGACTTTTTGGACAGGCTCTTGCTCAATGTCTCTGATTCTGGTTCTTAGGGTGTTATTCTCTTTCCTTAGTTCATTTAACTCGGACAAGATTTCCTCGTTTGCTACGGCGCTGGCGCGAACCCACCCAACAGCGGGGAACATCTTTATCGTTTTAGATAGGCTTAGAGATACCAATCCGGGCAGTTCTTCAGCCTTATTCCAAAACTTGACAAGCCTATTGGACGCCACTTTCTCTCGAAATGCCTTGAGCCTCGTTTGCATATCAGGGTCAATGTCGCTCTTGTTCACAGGGATGTCGTCAGGATTCTCGTGCAGCAAGGCAATGACCTTCAAACCTTGCTCGATGGCGTAGTCGTACTCCTTTTCTGTGTAGCTAACACCTTCGGAAGTTATTGACCCGTAACGCCCGCCAATGATAAGCATATAGTAATCGCAATCTTCGATTACACTCTTAATGAACTGCCATTGTTCTTCATCGGCGGCAGGAAATAGTTCCATTCCTGCCGGAATGCAGTCCATCTCCATAAGTGTCTGGATTACATGCTGTCTTTCCTGCTTCAGATCAGCATAAGTGGAACTAACAAATATCTGATATCGTTTATCCATGTCCTTTTATCCTGCTCACTTAACAATTAATATACTGCAAGCTGTAATTTAACAGGCCATCGGGGACGTTGGTAACTTCCGTAACTTTCTTGATTTTCCCGCCCATGAATTCATTCTCCCGCAATTGTGAGCAAACTTCAAGAAGAAAATCGCCCATTTGATAATCAAATACCATTTGAATTCTTCATAGTTTCTGGCGGCATGTCGATTGAGGACTTCAGGAAGTAACTAATAACATAAATTAATTTGTAGAAAATTGCCGTAGTGTGCCGCAGAGCCATTTAAGATAATTTACAAGTTTCTTAATCTGCCCCTCCTCCAGGACATTATCAATCATTATCTTTGCAGTACCGATCAACATAGCGTTTGCAGTTGAACAGCTATCTTGAGAAATTAATATAACAGGTTTATTCACTGCATGAGCATATCCTGCCTCAAAAGCTGTGCCGGTATCATTATCGTCAACAAAGGCTATTACACCATCGCATTCTTCCAGAAGCTTTATACATTCTCTCATGATACTCTCTGCCATTTTCAGCTTGGTTTCTGTATCTCCTTCTATGTTAGGTGCATATTCAAATGGGTCTACGATAGTAATATCGTTTTTATGAGATAAAGCGACGGAAAGCTTTTCAAGGAACATTTTCTTGAATTCTCTCTGCTTTTCGGTAAAACAGGGATGCGCATAATAGACTTTCATCATTTTATCTTTTTATATATTTTGTATATGCCATAACCAATTATGGCTGTAGTGCTGGCTATTAAGGGTATCCCAAAAACAATAATTGTAGAAATAGCTCTGGCAAGGTCAAGAGGGGTAATCTTCCTGGATTTTTGTTTGTTGTCCGGTTCATTGATACTGATACTTGTAGTGTCCATCATATGCCCCTTTACATTGTATCATATCTGTAACAAAATGATGTGCTTTTTCGGGCCGAGGCGATTTTTGATGGTGGCCACCTGCGAACAGAACTTGTACTCTCCTATGGTAATTGGCAGCACGCAGGTAACCGGCTAAAACAGTCGGTGCGGAGCTCGACCGGAGGTGTACCCCTGCGGTACATTGAGGACCGAACGGCACTGAAGTCGACAAAGTCAGGCGCAAAAAGCGCCTCGGCCTCAAGGGCAGCAAGCACCCGGGGGATACAGGGTATTGGCGCTATTCCCAACTTTTTATTGAACATTCAGGTTTTACTGTTTATATTGGAGTGATGATCAGGTTCGGTTCGCTAAGAGGTATATCATTCCTGTATCTCCTTTTCCTCGGCTCTCTCTGGGCTCTCAATTTTGTCGGCAGAACCATCCTCTCCCCTGTCTTGCCGCTGATTGAAGACGAGTTCCTCATCAGTCATGCAAAGGCGAGTAGTATATTTATATTTCTCTCTCTCGGCTATGGGATCTCGGTGTTTCTGTCCGGGCTCCTTTCAGGGATAATTGGTTATAAGAAATCGATTATGGTCTCCTTGCTCTTGACAGCCCTCATGTTTTTCCTGATTCCGCTCGTCAAGGCTTTCGCTCTTCTTTATGTTGTTGCCTTCATTATCGGGATAGCAACAGGCATCTATATCCCGGCTGTTATCCCCCTCATTACCAGTTGTTATGATGAAAAGATCTGGAGCAAGACGATTGCGATTCACGATTCGGCTGCTTCAATTGGGGTTTTTGCAGCCCCCTTGATTGCCCTTTTTCTCCTCCGTTTTTTTCAATGGCGGGGAGTTTTAGGGATAATAGGTTTTGTTTTTGTGGCTGCTGCAATTGCATTCTACTTTCTCTTTAATGAGCTTACAGTCGCCCGTATTACCAGGGCAGCCTTTGGTAAATTCATCAGGAGGCGGGCGCTGTGGGTCCTGAGCATCATCTGGGTATTTGCCGCATCAACAAGCATCGGGGTTTATTATATCACCCCTTTATTTCTTACCAAGGAACTTCATCTTGATTTAGGATACGCTAACACGATTTTCGGCATATCAAGGCTTGGCGGATTTGTTGTAGCCATCAGTTCAGGTTTTCTGGTGAGCCGGTTCAGTATACGTGCAATCATGATCTTCATTTTGATTATTTCCGGCGCCTCTACGGCATTCGTAGCATTGGCGGGCGTTAAATTTGTCGGAATAGCCCTTTTTCTCCAGGCAAGTTTCATTTACGGCTTTTTTCCAGCCGGGCTTATCGCGATTTCAAAGATTTTTGATTTGAATGTTCGGGGATTAGCCACCGGTTTCATATTCGGGTTTGGCGTGATCATCGGTTGGGGGGTTACCCCCTACCTGCTCGGACTTTCGGGTGACCTCCTGAGCTTCAAGTTCGGCATATTGATGCTCGGGATATTGGTTATTATGTCAAGCGGGCTTGTAGTTTTGTTAGAAGAATTGAGCCTTAAGAAATAAATTATGCCTAAACTGCAATAATTTACGGCTATTAAAACAAAAATGATTGACTATTTTGGATGTACAGTGATATTTTAGAATCATGTTCGGTCTTGGATTCCCTGAGCTTATAGTTATACTGATTATAATATTCGTCATCTTTGGCGCAGGCAAGCTGCCAGGCATAGGTGAAGCAATCGGTAAAGGCATTAAGAATTTTAAGAAATCATACAAAGAACCTGATTCAATAGATATAACCACTTCAAAAAACGACAAAACCAACGACAAGTCTTCTCAATAACCATCGTGGAACAAAAGGCATTCATCGGGATCGGTTCAAATATCGGTGACAGCACAGGGAATTGCATAACGAGTATAAACAGATTGGCAGAGGACAAAAGAATCAGGATAGTTTCGAGGTCCTCCCTGTATGCCACATCGCCGGTTTCAACGATAGAGCAAAACGACTTTATTAACTGTGCAGCATGTGTCATGTGGGATGGCTCGCCACATGAACTGCTTGCTCTTCTCAATACAATTGAAGAAACGATGGGAAGGAAAAGGAACGTTAAAAACAGCCCGAGAGCAATAGACCTCGACATCCTGCTCTTCGGAAACCTGGTGCTTGATACCCCGTCATTAAAGATACCTCACCCGGAGCTTCATAACAGGAAGTTTGCCCTTATTCCATGCATTGAAATAGATCCCACAATCGTTCATCCGATATATGGAAAACAGCTTAAAGAGTTTCTTGCAGATATCGGCGACAAGCAGAAGATAAAGGTGCTCTAATCCTCCAGGGCAATTCCATTTGGAAATCATGTGTCTTCATGCCATTTCCCATTGACAAAAAACGCCTGCAAAGATAGGATGTAATATTGAAAAAAACTGAAAGGAGTTAATAACCATGCCGGAAGTTGATGAATCAGAAAAAGAAAAGCAGTTTTATGTAGACATACCTGCCAAAAGTGAACCTTTCTTCCTGAAGGGCTGCAACAACACGGATTGGGGAATGAAAAACCGTCTGTCCAGAATATTTGATCCCAAATCAGGCAAAACGGTTATGCTGGCCATTGACCACGGATATTTTCAAGGTCCGACAACAGGTCTGGAGCGTGTAGACGTTACTATCCTGCCGCTATTGCCCTATGCTGACACGCTGATGCTTACCCGCGGCATACTTCGAACAATCATACCGCCTGATTTTGACAAGGGAATAGTGTTGAGGGCAAGCGGTGGACCGAGTATTTTGAGCGAACTTTCAAACGAGCAGATTGCCATAGATATTGACGAAGCCATTCGTCTGAATGTTTCGGCCATGGCGGTTCAGGTCTTTATCGGCGGCCAGATGGAAACACAATCGGTCCACAACATGACCCGCCTTGTGGATATGGGCAACCGCTACGGCATTCCCACACTCGGCGTTACCGCAGTGGGTAAGGAGATGGCGAGGGATGCCAAATACATGCGGCTTGCTTCGCGCATCATTGCAGAACTCGGCGTCACATATGTAAAGACCTACTATGTGCCTGAAGATTTCGACACAGTAGTAGCCGCCTGTCCGGTGCCGATCGTTATTGCAGGAGGGAAAAAACTTCCTGAGCTTGAGGCCCTGACCATGGCTTACAATGCCATACAGGATGGCGCAGCAGGCGTAGATATGGGTCGTAATATTTTTCAATCAGAATCGCCTGTTGCAATGATTAAGGCGTTACGGAAGGTTGTTCACGAAGGAGAAAATCCTAAGGCAGCCTATGATTTCTTCCTGACAGAAAAGAACGAAGCAAAGAAGGGATAAGCGGACATGCGCGTAGGAATGTATTACAGCAACAGTAAAGTCGAGGTGGAAGAGCTGCCGATCCCTGTGGCGGGCAAAAAGGATATTCTTATTAAGGTTATGGCAAGCGGTATTTGCGGCAGCGATGTCATGGAATGGTACCGCATAAAAAAAGCGCCTCTTGTTCTGGGGCATGAACTGGCCGGCGAGATAGTTGAGGTCGGGGAAGAGGTTACGAAATTCAAAAAAGGCGACAGGGTCTTTGCCACGCACCATGTACCCTGCGATGAATGCCACTTTTGCCTTACCGGCCATCAGACAGCATGTCAGGTTTTCCAGACAAAGAATAATTTTGATCCGGGCGGATTTTCGGAATACCTGAAGGTCTCAGGCAAAAGCATCGATACCGGCACCCTGCTCCTTCCTGATGAGATGTCCTATGAACAAGGGTCATTCATTGAGCCCTTAGGGACAATAGTCAGGGGTTTGAGGGCAGTTGACCTGAAGCCCGGCGATACCCTGCTGGTTCTTGGCTGCGGGATTGCAGGCCTGCTTATGATCAAGCTTGCACGTTCTCTTGGCGCCGGAAGAATCATTGCAACAGACATTGACGATTACAGGCTGGAAGCGGCAAGGAGATTCGGCGCTGAAAATACAATACATGCTGATGGGGATATACCGGCCCTTATTCAAGAGGTAAATCACGGCCGTCTTGCCGACAAGGTTATAGTCTGCGCCGGGGTGTTGTCTGCTGCACAGCAAGCAATACAATCTGTTGAACGGGGCGGAACTGTTTTATTCTTTGCCGTGCCGAACCCGGGACAGACGCTTGATATTGATTTCAATCCTTTCTGGAGAAACGATGTAAGCCTTAAAACCTGTTACGGGGCTGCCCCACTTGATAATGTACAGGCCATGGAGTTGATCAGGGCCGGAAATGTTCATGTCGAGGATATGATTACACACAGGTTCGGTCTTGGAGATATTGCAAAGGGCTTTAAGGCTGCCGGCGAAGGGAAAAACTGCCTGAAGGTGATTATAGAACCCCATAAAGAATTACAGGTTTAGCACTAACCTTCAAGCCGCCTCTTTATATCTTCCCTGAGAACTTTCTTGTCAACTTTGCCGACTTTTGTCAATGGCAGCATTTCAATAAATTCGATTCTCTCAGGTAGTTGTTGTACGGACGCGCCCTTTCCCTTCAGAAAGGCAATAACCTCTTCAAAGGTAAGTGTTACCCCCGGTTTTAAAGTAACGTAAGCGCAGATCCTCTCACCCAGTATTTTGTCAGGCATACCGACCACAGCAGTTTCGCGAATCCCCGGGTTTGCGTTCATCAGATTTTCTATTTCCAAAGCGCTGATCTTTTCACCGCCCCTGTTGATGATGTCTTTAATCCTGCCTGTTATGGTAATGTTCCCGTATTGATCTTTCTTTGCCCTGTCACCGGTTTTAAAGAATCCGTCGATGGTGAATATTTGGCTATTTTCATCCGGGGATTTGAAATAACCGGTAAAAATACCGGGGCCCTTGGAAACAAGTTCCCCTTCCACACCAGTCAACACCTCGCTTCCTGCTTCATCAATGATCTTGATCGTATCGTAAGGACAGACTTTTCTGCCTACGCTGTTGCATATGATATCAATACTGTCACCCGGCCTTGTGGCGGTATTGGTGCCCTCGGATGAACCGAATCCGTTTATAAATATGCACTTCAACTTGTCATAGACAGCCATGACCAGATCCGGGGTACTTGGCGCGCCGCCGACAGATATTGTCTTTAGCGAACTCAGGTCATACTTTTCAAGATTTTCCATGTCAATTATCCTGGCAATCAGGGCAGGAACAGAAGGTATAGCCGTAACCTTTTCCGACTGAATCCGTTCGCAAATGACTTCGGGCTGTACCGAATCAAGCAGGACAAGCTTCGCATAATTAAATATTGCCGCGCCTATTCCCCAGTGCATTGCCATGCTGTGCGTTACCGGCGTTATGACCATAAGGGTGTCATTGCTTGTAATTTCCCATGCCCTCGAATGATATTCTATGTTGCATATATAACAGTTGTGTGTCCGGACACTTGCCTTTGGCAGCCCTGTGGTTCCTCCGGTGGGCATGATATGGGAGGCCTCATCAGGATCAGGTCTCAGGGCATCTAACACCTTAAGATTTTCTTCGGTCAGTTCAGTTTCTTCAATCAGTGTATCTATAGTCGGATATTTATCGTTTTTCTCTGTTCGGACTTGAATAACATGTTTAATTTGTGGATTTTCTTTTAATACGTCATCAATTATCGGCTGGTAGTCAATCTTACCGTAATACTGAGGCAGAATCCAGGCCACAGGCTTTGTTAATTTGGCAAGATGGTTAATCTCTGACTGATTATGTCTCGGAATGAGGAGCACTGTAATAGCGCCGATTTTCTGCATGGCAAAGAATGCGAGGATATATTCGTGCCAGTTGGGAAACTGAAGCATAACCCGATCACGCGGTTTTATGCCAAGCTTCATTAGGCTGATTGCAAGGCGGTCTGTCTTTTCCCGGAGTTCCTTATATGTCCAACGGCCCACATCGTCAACCAGACCAATCTTATCAGGATAGAGATCCGTGGCTTTGTCAAGCATATCTCCCCACGTCATCCCAAGCCACCATCTTAATCCGTTGTACTTCTCCCGATCTTCCTTTAAGTATTCAGTAAAACCTTCTATCGCCATATAATGCTGCCTCCTTTCTTGAATTTGCTTATAAGATCTCCTATGGGACTAAAGGATTCATGTGGGACTAAAGGATTCATGTGGGACTAAAGGATTTATGATCCTTCATAGTCGGTAAAAACCCCCTGACTAACGATAATTTCCTCTCAAAATAACTTTTTACCTGTCCCGATAGAATCATGGGTTATCCCTATAATATCATTCTGCCACACTCAGGTCCAAAATAGAAGTGTCATTCTTCAAAATCTTAGAAGGAAATGCTCACAAAATATTTGAGAGTTCATGATTACAACATAGGGCGGGTAATATAAAGTTGTCTCAGGGTAAATTCCACAAATATCTCTTGACAATCATCATGGCTTTTCTTAAAACTTAACATATTAAGATTGGGATAAATTCATCAAGGATAAAACGTTTATCTTGGTTTTTCAGGAGATTTTTATTGTTATCCATTTCACAATATTTTGATAACGGCAATACGCTGAAGCATTACCAGCTAAACGGCATAATGAACTTCCCCGCAGCAGAGCTGCGAGGCATCTATTGATTGAAACGATATATGCTTTTCGGCTACTTCTATACATTTATGCGGATGATATTTAAAGAATAAGGAGGCATGATGGATCAAGCATATAGAATTCTTCAAAAAACGTGTAAAGTCCTCAATATCATAGGCGGCACAGCCCTTACTTTAATGATGTTCCTGACCGTTGCCGATAT
>JAPLKC010000017.1:0-7935 GCA_026388255.1 Pseudomonadota bacterium
GTACGGCAATGATACCCTTTATGGAGATGAAGGAGACGACATCCTTTACGGCAGTTACGATAACGATACTCTTTACGGAGGCACTGGCAACGATTCCCTCTACGGAGATGACGGCAGCGATATCTTAGACGGCGGTGCGGGCAATGACTATATGGAAGGAGGAAAAGGGGATGATGTCTATTATGTAGACAGTTCAACTGATAGCATTAAAGAAAACCTCAACGAAGGCACCGACACCGTCAAAAGCAGTATCACATATTTTTTATGGACAAATATAGAAAATCTTACCCTTACCGGCACTAGCCCGATTAACGGCACAGGCAATACTCTTAATAACATACTCACCGGCAACAGCGCAGTAAACACGCTTACCGGTGGCGCAGGCAATGACACATTGGACGGCTCATCGAGTAACGACACCCTTATCGGAGGCGAAGGCTCGGATACATACATCTTTGCACGGGGATACGGGCAGGATATTGTCATTGACACATTATCAACGGCAGATATCGACAGGGTCATGTTTTCTGATGGCATATCCGGAAACGACCTGACCGTAAGCAGATCAGGAGATGACGTTATCATCTGCATCAAGAATACACAGGACAGCCTTACAATACAAAACTGGTATCAGGGCAATAAGATAGAACAGTTTGTGTTTGCTAATGGAACCATCATCACCCCTGCCGATATCGAAAACATGATCCTCCCCACTATCACAGGGACAGAAGGAAACGATAGTATATATGGAACAGGCAATGCCGAAAGACTTGAAGGATTATCGGGCAACGACTACATCAATGCCGGAGCCGGCAATGACACTCTGTACGGTGGTGCAGGGAACGATACCCTCATTGGCGGAACAGGGGCAGATATCATGATCGGCGGTTCAGGCAATGATACATATTATGTTGATAATGCAGGCGATACGGTAACAGAGGCAATAAATGAAGGAACCGACACTGTACGTAGCTCTGTGTATTTCACATTAGGAGATAATCTGGAACAGCTTGTTCTTACCGGAACAGATGCGATAAATGGTGCCGGCAATGAACTGAATAACAACATTTATGGGAACAGCGTTTCAAACGTTCTCTCCGGTGGCGACGGCAACGATTATTTAAGCTCCGATGCTGGAAACGATACTCTGTACGGTGGTGCAGGGAACGATACCCTCATTGGTGGAACGGGCGCCGACACAATGATCGGCGGTTTAGGCAATGATACATATTACGTTGATAATGCAGGGGACATTATCGCAGAAAACCTCGATGAAGGCACCGACACGATCCGCAGCACCATCACATATGCCCTGGGTGACAACCTTGAGAATCTTACACTTACCGGAACGGATTCTATTGACGGTACCGGCAATGCCTTAAACAATACTATCTACGGCAATACAGGCAACAATATCCTCATTGGTAATGACGGGAACGATTACCTTTCGGCTGATGCCGGTGACGATATCCTGTACGGAGGAACAGGCAATGACATTCTTATCGGTGGGACAGGTGCAGACTCCATGACAGGAGGTCTGGGCAATGATACCTACTATGTGGATAACGCTGGAGAAATAGTCACAGAAGCTACCGGCGAAGGAACAGACTCAGTACAGTCCTCTGTCACATATACCCTCTCGGATAATGTGGAGAATCTTACCCTTACCGGAACCGATGCTATTAATGGAACGGGAAATGAGCTCGCGAATGTTATTAACGGAAACAATGGATCTAATATCCTCTCCGGCCTTGGAGGCAATTACACATTAACCGGCAAGGATGCAAATGATACCCTATATGGAGGAACAGGTAATGATACGCTTAATGGTAGAGCAGGCGCAGACTCCATGATAGGAGGTTTGGGCAATGACACCTATTACGTGGACAACCACGGTGATGTCGTTATGGAAGCTGCCGACGAAGGCACTGATACTGTCCGCAGCACCATCACCTATGCTCTTGGCGATAACCTTGAAAACCTCACCCTTACCGGAACCGATGCTATAGACGGTACTGGCAATGCCCTGAATAACACTATCTACGGCAACTCCGGCAACAATACCCTCATCGGCAATGACGGTAACGACTCTCTCGTCTCAGATGGAGGGGACGATATCCTCTATGGAGGCACAGGTAACGACAACCTAAGCGCCGGGGATGGCAATGACGTGATCTATGGAGGAGCAGGTAATGATACCCTTAATGGTGGAGCAGGCATAGATACCATGTACGGTGGCTTGGGCAACGACACGTATTATGTGGACAACGCCGGTGATGTAGTTGTAGAAAGCCTTGACGAAGGGGCTGACTCGGTACGTAGCAACATTAGTTATACATTAGGTGAGAATGTTGAAAATCTAACCCTTACCGGAACGGATTCTATTGACGGAACAGGTAATGGCCTGGATAACCACATCTACGGTAACACAACCAGCAACATCCTTTCCGGTGGCGATGGCAACGATTACCTTTCAGTAGATGCAGGCGATGATACTTTGTACGGAGGAGCAGGCAATGACACCCTCATAGGCGGAACCGGGGCAGATATCATGATTGGAGGCATGGGCAATGACACCTACTATGTGGACAACCCCGGTGATGTTGTAGTCGAAGCCGCTGATGATGGAACCGATACAGTCCGTAGCTCCGTGTCTTTCATATTGGGAGACAATCTGGAACAACTTGTCCTTACCGGAACAGATGCTATAAATGGAACGGGGAATGAGTTGAACAACAACATCTATGGGAATGTTGCTAATAATACCCTTACCGGCAATGACGGTAATGACTACCTGAGCGCAGATGGTGGCGATGATACCTTGATCGGAAGGGCCGGCAATGACACTTTAATCGGTGGAACAGGCGCCGACGTGATGATCGGTGGTACGGGCAATGATACATATTACGTTGATAATGCAGGCGATACGGTAACAGAGGCAATAAACGAAGGAACCGATACAGTCCGTAGCTCCGTAACATACACCCTTGGCGGCAACGTTGAGAACCTCACCCTTACCGGTACAGACCCGGTCAACGGTATAGGAAATGATCTGAATAACGTAATCTACGGAAACAGCGCTTCAAACATCCTCTCCGGATTAGGAGGCAACGATACTCTTATAGGGAGTAATGCTGATGATACTCTCATCGGAGGAACGGGGAATGATGTCCTGAATGGAGGAACAGGCAGCGATACCTATGTATTCTCCTCCGGCAACGTCAATGACACTATCACAGACAGCGGTTCCGATTCCCTCTTTCAGGACAGGGTCTTATTTGCAGACGATGTTCTGAAAGATACCATAGCCATCTATCAAAGAGGCTCCAGTCTTTATATAGGGTATGGAGATACAAATAAAATAACTGTCAGTAATCAGACTTCTCCTGATTACGGCATAGAGAAGATAGAGTTATCCTATGGCCAGTTCTTAACCGATGCAGACGTGAACCTTGTCATCCAGCAGATGACAGCTTTTGCGGCAGATAACGGCATACCCATGACATCTGTGGATGATGTGAGAAGAAACCAGGATTTGATGGGGATGGTAGTGAATGCATGGCACGGGTAAAGGACCGTGGGACGGGGTAGAGACCGTAGGACGTCCGCTGCGCTGGGAGGTCCGTTCACTGCGTTCGCTGGGACGAAAAGGCAAAACTGATAGAAGGTGATATGAAGGCAGTTGCGTCCAAGCGAAGCGGACGTCCCGGCAAATGCAAGTGAGCGAACGTGCTATGGATAAACAACAAAGGAAAAGCACGGTGGAGAAAACAGAGATAGTTGCGAAATGGGTTCAGGACTTGGAGGTTTACAAGGTGGCTTTCGAGGCTGCTATGGAGATATATGAAATTTCGAAAAGATTTCCTGTAGAGGAAAAATATTCTTTAACCGATCAGATAAGGAGATAAGCGAGATCGGTTTGTACAAATCTTGCCGAAGGATGGAGAAAGAGAAAATATAAAGCTGTTTTTATTAACAAGTTATCGGATGCAGCACAGGAGGCTGCTGAAACTCAAACATGGTTGGAATCTCATTGCACTGCAGATACATAACAGAAATAGAATGTGACAAACTGAATGATAGGTACGAACATATATTTGCCAAGCTCAACAATATGGAAAAGAAAGCCGATGCGTTCTGCATCTAAATCCTTTACGTCCTACGTCCCAGAGAACGTGAGTGGGCGTACGTCCCAGCAAAGCGGACGCCCTACGGTCTTTTCCACGATCTTCACTGCATCCTGCATTATTTTTTTGCTCACTTTTTCCCCCGGCTTAACCTTTGCCTCGCAAATACTCGACCTTGACGGGGTGACGGAGCGGGCGCTTGAAAACTCCCATGATGTAAAACTCTCCAGTCTTGATATCCATATCAGCCGGTCCATGCAAAAAAGAGCGTATTCGCTTTATTATCCTACTTTCAATGCCCGCTGGAACTCGGAATATGTAAAAGATCTGTCAGGCGGCGCACCGCAGGTAACCGCAATAGGAGATACGATTATCAGTGAAAGTACATATTACCATAATTCTTTGTCTGTTGCTGCTTCATATAACTTGTTTGATTTCGGCTCAACAAGAAAAAAGGTGTTCATCGCAAAGAAAGACGTGGATGTAAAAATGATGGTGTATATACGGCAGATACGGGACATAAAAATCAAGGTATTGAACCTGTATACCGATCTGCTTACAAGCCGCAAAGAGCTTGAGGCAAAAAAGGAGCTCCTGTCCCTCTACAAGGAGCTTTCTCTGACAAAAGAAAGGTTATATTTTGCCGGCGCCATCTCAAAAATAGAAATGGTGGACGAGGCATTAAGCGTGGTAAAGACCCTTGAAGCCATTGATAACCTGGAGCTCAGACTAAAGACCGTCCTGCAGGATCTGTCTTTTTATACGGGGGAGGATTACGATGCAAACAGCGTCAAAGTGCAGGAGTTTGAAGGTTGTGAGCAGGATTACGAAAATAGTTTCAATCCGGAAAAATCCCCTGAGTTCAGAATGTATGCCCTTGAAATAGAGAAAAAGAAGGCAGAACTCGATATCCTGAAAAGAGAAAGATTTCCCCAATTCGGACTTTATTCACGGTATGTCTGGTACGGACAGGACCGCAACAATTATGAAGCATCCGTAAACGACATAAGGGACAGAAACTATTTCATAGGCATATCGGCAACGCTGCCTATATTCGAAGGATTTAAAACAAACGCCGAAATGGAGAAGACGGCATTGGAGATTGAAAGGCTCAAGGTGGAAAAGCAAAAAAAGCTTGCCGAACTGATAAACAGGCACGCGAAACTTAATGAAACAAGAGTGATGCACATAAGGGGGTTGGAAAACCAGAAAGATATGCTGGCAAAAGTGGAAGAAAAACTGTCCATGACAAAACGGCTTGCGGAGCAAAACGTTGCTGATCTGATAGAGCTTCTCAACCGGAGGATTGAGCTTATAAACCAGAGATTGGAGCTGACAAAGACCATGATTACAAAGGTTGCTACGATTAAAGAGCTTCAGATGCTCTCGGAAGGGGTTAATTGATGCAGACCGCCCTTGTATGTCTTGAACTTATCGCAAGAATAAATCAGATAAGCGTGGATTTGCGGACAGTAATGAGAGAATACGGCATTGCTGATGAAGAAATCTCAAAGGAACAGCTTCTCCTTATTTCAAAAAACCTGGGCTTCAAGGCACGCATAAAGACGATGCCCCTCGATGTGGTGCTTAAGAAATATCCCTCACCTGTCATGGTCATATTTAAGGATGGGACATACGGCGTGGCGCTGAAGGCTGACACGGAAAACGGCAAGACACTCGTGTTCTGTCCGAAAGAGATGGCGGCAAAGCCTTTTGAATCTGAGGAACTCCAGGGCATATCAAGCGGGGAATATATCGTCTTCAAGCACAGGATGATATCCTCGGATGCAGCCTTCGGATTCAGGTGGTTTTATAATGAGATACTGCATTATAAGAATGTTATCGGTGAAGTGCTCACCGGCTCTTTTGTGGTGCAGTTATTCGGCCTTGTAACGCCCCTTTTTACCCAGGTAATCCTTGATAAGGTGATTGTCCACCGGAGCATGACCACCCTCGATGTACTCGCCGTTGCCTTCATTGCCGTGACGATCTTCGAATTTCTCCTGAATGCTTCGAGAAACTACATCTTTATCCATACCGCAAACAAGATAGACGCCAAGCTCGGGGCCAAGTTGTTCAAACATCTTTTTTCACTTCCCTTTGTCTATTTTGAGTCAAGGAAGGTAGGCAACATCGTAGCACGGATGCGCGAACTCGATAATATAAGAGAGTTCATTACGAACAAATCCGTGTCCGTGATTGTAGATCTGTTCTTTTCGCTTGTCTTTGTGGCAATGATGTTCCTGTACAGCGTTAAGCTGACCCTGATATTCTCCGGCTTCGTATCTCTTACGGCAATGCTGTATCTTATTGTAACGCCGGAACTCAGGAGGAGGTTGGAACACAAGTTTCAGATGGCGGCTCAGTCCAACTCTTATCTCGTCGAGTCAATTACAGGCATCCAGACGGTAAAATCCCTTGCCCTTGAAGGCTCCATGCAGAAAAGGTGGGAAGAGAACCTTGGAAAATATGTTCATTCGAGTTTCAAACTCGCCAATATGGGAAACATTGCAGGCGCCGTATCAGGCACGTTTCAGAGGCTGATGACAATCACCGTACTTTACCTCGGCGTGAAGCTCGTTATAGACAACCAGCTTACCATAGGACAGTTGATTGCCTTTCAAATGTTTGCCGGTCAGTTCACCGGTCCGTTTTTGCGGCTTGTAAACCTCTGGAACGAGTTTCAACAGGCGTTGCTTTCCGTTGACAGGATCGGAGATATACTCAACAACAAGACCGAGGTTACGTCCGGCAAAGATATCACGCTGCCGTCGCTCAACGGCGCAATCAGATTTGAGGATGTCTGTTTTAAGTATGTGCCGGATTCCCCTTATGTGCTCGACAAGATCAATTTCGAGGCAAAACCTGGCATGAGCATAGGCATAGTTGGGAGAAGCGGAAGCGGAAAAAGCACAATCACAAAGTTGATCGAGAAGCTATATATCATAAGCGAAGGGGCGGTTTATATAGACGATATAGACATACGCCATATCAATCCAATATGGCTTCGATACAATATTGGCGTTGTGCTTCAGGATGATTACCTGTTCAGCGGGACAATCAGGGAAAATATCTCCATCTCGAAACCGGATGCGCCCGTGGAGGTTATCATTGAAGCGGCAAAGATAGCAGGGGCGCATCAATTCATAACACAACTGCCCCAGGGATACGACACGATTGTTGGGGAACGCGGATCAACCCTGTCCGGCGGCCAGAAGCAAAGAATAGCCATTGCAAGGGCGCTGATAACAAGCCCGAGAATCCTTATCTTTGATGAGGCTACCTCATCTCTTGATTATGAATCTGAAAAAATTATCCGGCAGAATATCACCAGGATCAAGGCCGGCAGGACTATGTTTATTGTAGCCCACAGGTTGTCTACTGTTAAGGACTGCGACATTATCATTGCCCTCGATCAAGGGAAGATCGTTGAAATGGGCGATCATGAAGGGCTTATGGCAAAAAACGGCTATTACCGGCACCTGTATATGCAGCAGGAGGCGGTGTGACAGCGATTTTGAATTTTGAATGTAGAATGTAGAATTTAAATTATGAATAGAAGGAATAATACATAAGGATTGAGGGATTGAGGGGGAATATGTTGTTTAAAAGGATATTCAGACGTGATGATGCCTATGAATTCAAGCCCACGATGGCGGAAATCGAGGAGAAACCGGCTAACCCGCTGGGAAAGCTGATCTTCTGGGTTATTATCGCCTCTTTTGTGTTCTTTGTTCTATGGACGTGCCTAGGCAAGGTTGACGTTGTTGTCAGCGCAAGAGGGCTGGTAATCCCTGAAGGCGATATA
>JAPLKC010000017.1:7976-17639 GCA_026388255.1 Pseudomonadota bacterium
AGAGGGGGATTTTGTGAAAAAGGGACAGGCGCTTATGGAGATCGATCCTTCAATGACTGCGCCGGAAGTAGAATCAAAGAAAAAGAACCTTCAGTTTCTGGAGCTTGAAAAGCTCAGGATGTATTCTGCGCTGGGGAAAAAGGGGTTTAATCCTGATGCGAGAATTCACGATAGCGAAACTATAAAAATCCAGAGGGAGCTTTATGCATCATCCCTGGCAGGACTTCAGAAACAGCTTGAGGGGAAAAAGGCGGAACTGAACCGTATCGAAGAAGAGATTGAATCAACGCAAAAAGATAAGGCACAAAACAGCGTCATGCTCGTTGTGTCTTCAGAGAAAGAAAAGAGACTGAGGACGGTTATTGATATCATTGCAAGGAACGAATATGAAAAGACGACAAATGATATTCTCACATATTCAAACAACATCGAGCAATCGAAACATAAGATCGAGCAACTGAACTACCAGAGACAACAAATTATCAGCGAGATAGCATTTATCAATGAAAATTTCAAGACAACGTCTTTGAAGGAGTTTTCCGATAAACACAGACAGACAACAGAAATCAGAGCTGAAATTGATAAAACAGCCTTCAGGAACGAGAAACAGAGCATACTCTCCCCGGTGGAAGGTCATATTTCAAATCTTTATTTCCACACAATAGGCGGCGTGGTAACGCCTGCGCAAAAACTCATGGCAATCGTTCCGGTAGATGCGCCCCTTGTTGTTAAGGCATCGGTTCTCAATAAAGATGTCGGTTTCGTAAAAGACAATATGCCTGTCCTGATAAAGATCGACACCTTTGACTTCCAGAAATACGGTACATTAAACGGTGTGATAAGGAATGTTGCAAAGCACAGCACAGAGGACGAAAAGCTTGGACCCGTTTATGAAGTATTTATCAACCTTCTCGAATCCCGTCTTATGGTTGAAGGACGGATGACGCCGGTTGCGTCGGGCATGAGCTTAACGGCTGAAATCAAGGTCGGAAAAAGACGGATCATCGAGTTTTTCGTATATCCGCTGATAAAGTATCTGGATGAGGGGATCAAGGTCAGATAAGGAGCATCCTTATTTGTTGGGGGGGCAATTAAGATCAATAAGAACATGAAATATCATTTCATAATACGGCAACACCATTGTTGTGTAATGGCTATGGGGGATTTATGCCTATGACAACAAACAAATATAAGCAGGCAAAAGAGGCACATATGTTCAGGACTTTCAGTAGTAACTCAACAAGGCAAGATAAGTATGAACGTACAGAAAGAAACAACGTCCCTACGTCCCTTCCCAACAAGCTCTGCGACTGGGTTCAGACGGAAATTGTAAGTAATTGTTTTAAGGATATTTTCCTTCATGTGAAAGAAAATATCAACATACATTGTCATTGACAATTCATCAATAATCGGCATACAATTAAGGCATATAAAGGAGGTGCTATATATGCGTGCAACATTAAACATACCCGACGACCTCATTGTTGAAGTACAAAACCTTTCCGGTGAAAAATCGAAAACCAAAGCCATAGTTACTGCTATGCAGGAGTATATAAAAGAGAGAAAGATCAAGAAACTTCTTGAATTGAGAGGGAGATTTCAGATTGATTATAACTGGCAGAAAGAAGAAGAAATTGAACTTCAGGCACAAAAAGAAAGGGAGAAACTTCTTGAACGATAAAATACTGGCAGACACAAGCGTATGGATAGAATTTTTTAATACAGAATCGGATGCCGGGAATATGCTTGAATCACTTATTTCCACCGACTCTGTCGCAATATGCGGAATAGTACTTTTTGAGCTTATGCAGGGTATAAAGTCAGAAACAGAAAAATCAACCATCCTGGATGCCATCTCTGAACTTCCGTACATAGAGATGAACTCAAATTTATGGCAAAAATCAGCGGCATTGTCTGCATCATTGAGAAAAAAAGGGATTACTCTTCCCTTATCCGATATCTTTATCGCCGCCATTGCATTGGAACACAATCTCCTCATATTCACCCTGGATAAACATTTTGAAAGCATTCCCGGCATATCCCTTTATAAACATAAACCGCAGATTTAAGATTCATCTATTCTCCTTAATCCCGACAATTCTAAAGTTTTTGCCGCCAATATGTTCAACAAGGATATCGGCAATAGCTTTTTTCTTCTTTTTATCAAACAGTCTGTTTTTTACAGCTTCAGGAATCGAGGATCTATCTATCCCTTTGATTTCAGCATTTTTACCTTCATGGGTTGCCTAAACAATATCATTGCCGGGGTTCCAGATAAGGGCAACGTTTTTCCACAGGGTTTGCAGCGAAGGCTTTTTTTCTTTCATATTAAGTTGTTCTGCAGCCTCCGGGGAGTTTGTTACTATGGTTTCTATTTTATCTTCGACATGACTGTCACGAAAAACCTCCTGCACCATTTCTTCATTTGTTTCTATATCGAGTGGCTCAACCTGGAAACAAGACCAACCCAACGGGATTGGCTGATCATCTTTGAGCCATACTCTCTGTGATTTCGGCGTAACATTATCTCCTTTATTTTTACCTGCAAAATTTCGTACAAGTTTTTTTGTCTTCTCAGGCAAAAGAGGCACATATGTTCAGGACTCTAAGTAATTCAACAAGGCAAGATAAGGATGAACGTACAGAAAGAAACAACGTCCCTAAGTCCCTTCTCAAAAACTTGGTCTGGAATCCATCCCGGCACGGGTTGTCAATGCAATTACACAAAAAGATGAAATATTAGCCTTTCAGTTGACGGAAAACCTGCAACGTGAAGACTTAAATCCCATAGACCAGGCAAAAGGAATATTGACCTATATTCAGGCAAGGCATTCTGATAAAGGGTACGATGTGGATGGGGTGATGAGTGACCTCATAAAGTATAACCGGAAACCTGACTTGTTATCTTAGGCAGTGGTTACAACAGTTGTAACCACTCCTGAAATCGTCGGAAAGTCAATAATGACGGTGTATAACGGGCTATCACTCTTAAAACTCTCCGATGAGATTCAGGCAGCAATCCGGGCAGGAAAACTACCTGTTTCTCAGGGTTACATTTTTGCATCACACCTTGATTATGCCGATTCAAAGAAAGTCTTTGACATTGTCATAGCACAACCTGTTACCAATACCACCCTTGAGAGAATGCTTACACGTAGCTTAGAGCCACCCAAACAACCCGCACACCCCACACTCTCACGACAGAGGACAAGCGTCAAAAATATAAGGACCGCTATTGAAGAAAATGCAGGCAAATATACCAAAGAAGATCTTTAGGAACTCTTTAATGATCTACGCGTCCTCTGTGACTATGTTCAGCAGCAGGCCGCTGCTACAGTGTCGAAAAAGCCACGCAAACCACAGTTGTGAAGGGTGAAAAAAGTGAAAGGTGAAATGTGGACGCGAGCTTTAGCCTGCGCAAGTAAAAAATGCAGGGCATAGGCTTGTGGGAGGTGGCACGTCTTATGCCGTTTTCTATAATGACAAGGGAGAGATTGTCGGTAAGGTTATGATAAAAAAGACGATAGAGCAATGGCTGGAAGAGATGAGAGGGAATTAATTATTTGCGTTAACCCCTTCCTGAAAGTCTTGTTTTTCCATTTTGCTGCTTTATGCTAAATTATAATCAGAAAGAGTTGAAAAATGGCAAAATTCTAACTTAACATGTGGTATAATTTTATAGAGAAGGTCACTTTAAAATAAGCACATAAATTTTCTTTGATGAATATGCATAAATTAATTCGATTGTACCAGATTATTGCTTTCTCAACATTTGTTGTACTTCTTTCTATATTCATATCGGGCTGTGAAAGTAGATATGAAGATTTAGATCTTAGTGTCTATCAATACCGCGATACAAAAGATCTTGTCAAATTTGTTTATGATGCTTCGCTGATACTCAACAAGGATGGTTTGAAAAGTTTGGAATATTTCCGAAACAATCGCAAACTTTATCTTACACCTGACCGCTACCTTTACATCTACGATATGAACGGAGTGAATATCTATCACACAGGCATGCCGCATCTCGAGGGTAAAAACCTTTGGAATCTTAAAGATAAAAACGGTAAAAAACCAATTCAAATGGTGATTGCCGCATTAGCTGATAAAAACAATCCGCATGCCTGGGTGCATTATTCTTGGTGGGAGCCGGGTAAATTCTATCCTGTTCCTAAATCCTCTTGTCATTTTAAAGTTACAACCGCTGAAGGTATGGTATTATTTGTTGGTGGCGGTTTGAATTATCCTCACGAAGAAAAGGAGTTTATCAGAATTATAGTTGACGACGCCGCTCAATTGATTAAAGAAAAAGGCGATTCTGCGCTTTCGGAGATAGCAGATCCTGTCTCTCAATATATTTTCCGCGATGTGAAAGTATTTGCTTTTACCCAAGCCGGCAAATTGCTTATATCGCCTGTGATGAACGATAGTCTTACTGAATTCAAACTGCTGGATTGTGTCGATGAGATGGGTCATAAACCATTCGAGAAGGCGCTGAAAGGACTAGAGAATAAGGATTCAGTTTGGGAGATATTTCTGGCGAAAAACCGATATCAGCGGATACTTGTAAAAAAGAGCTTATACTTGCGCAAAACATATATCGCTGATCAGGAAATCTATGTCGGCGCGATAACAGACCTTCCCCAACCACCAGGATAATTAAGGCTACGAATGGCAGACAATAAAAAATACGAGTATTCTGTAAATGAAGTACCGCCATTAGGACATTTGTTGTTGTCGGCATTTCAACACGTTCTGATAATGGTTGTTGCTATCGGCATACCTATAATTTTTTCCGGTCAGCTCAATGAAACGCCGGAATTTACAGCTTCTTTGGTAACCTTTTCCATGCTTGCCTCAGGCATTGGCTCAATTATACAGGCTTTGCGATTGCCTTATCTGGGTTCCGGTTATTTATGCCCAAATCTCTGTGGTCCTTCTTATTTAAGTCTTTCTCTTTCCGCGGCGTGGATAGGTGGTTTGCCTTTGATGCGCGGCATTACTATTGTTGCTGGTTTTATAGAGATATTTCTTGCGCCAGTCATTCAAAAGCTTAAAAAGGTATTTCCAATATACATTGTCGGGCTTGTTGTCGCCTTGGTCGGAATCAGTATTATTCAGATTTCAATAACATCGTTTTTTGGTCTTACTTTTCAAGGGGATGCCATACGCAATATAGATATATTTATTGGCGCTGTGTCTTTATTAATAATGGTTTTCTGCAATTTGTGGGGAAAGGGATTTGTTAAGATTTATTGTCTGATTATCGGGATATTCTCGGGATGGATTTTGTCTTTGATACTTATTCCTGAGTATTGGCAAAACCTTGTGTCTGTAAAAAATAGTCCACTTTTCGCGTTGCCTCAATTTCATACACTTCTTAACCCGATAACATTTCGCTTCAATCTATTGATTCCGTTAATTGTTATTGCAATCGGCAGTACTTTGAAAACCTTTGGCAATCTTTTGGCTGCCCAGAAGATGTCAGAGCCCGAACTTGATAAGGTTAATTTTGTGCCTATCCGCAATGGCATAATAGCTGATGGCATTGCAACCACTGTGTCGGGCTTATTGGGTTCGATGGCCGTGGACACATCATCAAGCAATATCGGTTTAGCCGGTGCCACAAAAGTGCTTAGCAGATGGATTAGTGTTGTGGCAGGAGCCATTTTTATTGTTCTTGCATTTTTCCCGATGCTGACGAATGCCCTATCCCATATTCCAAAGCCTGTTCTTGGTGCCTCTCTCATTTTTAGTGGATGTTTTATGATTTGCGCGGGCTTAATACAGATGCTAAACGAAAATTTGGATCAACGTAAAACATTTGTGGTGGGCATTGCGTTATTTTTTGGTTTAAGCACCGCTTTTCTACCTTCGCTCTATGCTCGGGCACCAGAGTTTATACAGACATTTTTTACCGATCCATTGCCTACAACAACAATTCTTGCCGTGATATTGAATCAAATTTTTAATGTAGATATATTTTATAAAAAAATAAGAAAAATAGATTAGGATATTTCATCCTGAAAAGTGGAACTGAGAAAGGTACGAGTAACATTTTTTCGGAATAACCCAACCTACTGATCTATCAATCAGGACTATCTGTTTCATTCCAAATGTCTTTCTTCCTTATTTATTCCAGTCAATGATTTTAAATACCAGCTTCCAACTACAAACCTGCACCATACACGATCGGGAGAGCCTATTGAATACCACATGAAACGTGCAAGCGCTTAACAGCTTGTTTTCTGTTCCTGCAGAGTACGGCTGTCTCCCTGCAATCGAGTTTTTCAAGAATAAACAATTATATATTGTTTCGATTGGTAATAGCGACCCCTGCACAAATCTTTATGTGTGAATAGTACCCACATAAAAAATCAATACAAACCCGGGTTATACATGTTGTTTATTTTATGTTTTACATGAATTAGCATTTGACACCTCGATGAATATCCGGTAATCTGTCTAATAATTGATACATCTCGGCATTATTTATCGCCACGGGGACCAGATGAAAGATCCATCGAGTACAAATTCAGCATCGATCCAAGAGATATCCACCTTAAAAAAGAGAATCAAAGAGCTGGAACAATCAGCATTAGACCACAAACAGGCGGGAGAGGCCCTGCGAGAGAGCGAGAAGGCCTTGAAGGAATCTGAGGGCAGGCTCCGAAATATCATTGAGAGCAGCAAAGATGGCATCATTTTTTTCGACGGAAAAACCAAAAAGATCATCCTGGGAAACAGCGCCATGGCCGAGTTATTAAAATGTTCCAAGGAGGACTTAATTGGCAGGTCCATTTCATCCATACATCCCGCAGAAGAGTGGGCAAGTATTGAACAGAAATTTCAGAAACATCTGAGCGGTGGTCTTTCGTATTCTTCCGGGATTCCTGTCCTCCTCAATGACGGCTCCGTCGTCTACGCGGATATCAGCTCAAGCCCCGTAACGCTTGATGGGAGAGCTTACTTCTCTGCCTTTTTTCGCGATATCACCGAGCGCAAGCATTCAGAGAAGGCGCTGCATGAGAGCAAAGACAGATTTGCAGCAATTTCGGAAGGATCTGCAATTCCCCAATTTGCGATAGATAAAAACCATAACATCATTCTTTGGAATAAAGCCCTTGAGATATATAGTGGCATTAAGGCGAAAGACATGTTGGGCCACCCCGATTACTGGAAGGCCTTTTATAAGGAACAAAGACCCTGTCTCGTAGACCTGGTAGTAAAAGGCTCCAAAGAAGACGAGGTTTCCCGATGGTACGGCAGTATGTTTAATAAATCCAAACTCATTGAAGGAGCATATGAGGCAACAAGTTACTTCCCGCAAATGAGGGGAGGGGTATGGCTTCGCTTTACCGCAGCAGTTATAAGGGATTCGTCAGGAAACATCATGGCCGGCATTGAGACCCTCGATGATATAACAAGCCTGATGACTGTCGAGGCATCGCTTCGTGAGAGCGAGGCAAAATATCGCTCTATCTTCGAGAACGCCGTTGAAGGTATATTCCAGAGCACCCCTGAAGGACGTTTTATAAGCATCAACCCTGCAACAGCCCATATGCACGGTTTTGATTCTCCCGAGGACATGATAAACACCATATCCGATATTAAAACTCAACTATATGTCAACCAAGAACAAAGAAAAAAGTACATCCGTCTTCTAAAGGACAAGGGAAAGATTGAGAACTTTGAAGCCGAGATGTATCGGAAGGACGGAAGTAAAATCTGGACATCCATGAATGTCCGGGCAGTCCGTGATGATGCCGGGAATATCCTTTATTATGAGGGTACTATAGAGGATATCACCAAACGTAAGGAGGCAGAAGAACAACTAAGATATGAGAGGCAGAAGTTCGCCATCCTTACTGAAAATGCACCTCTCGGGATGGCTTTAATCAATAAAAATGGACAATTTCTCTATATCAACCCAAAATACATGGACATATTCGGCTATGACCTCAGTGACATACCTGACGGGAAAACATGGTTAAGAAAGGCATATCCTGATGAAACTTACCGCCACAATGTCATATCGGCATGGTTAGATGATCTGAATAATGCTGACTATGGAGAGCAGCGGCCAAGGGTCTTCAATGCAACATGCAAAGACGGGTCAACGAAGGTAGTCAATTTTATCCCTGTGCTCCTGGAAAACGGCGATAATATCATGGTGTGCGAGGATATTACCGAGCGGAAAAGGTTGGAAACAGAGCTCATGCACGCCCAGAAGATGGAAGCCATCGGCACCCTTGCAGGAGGTATTGCCCATGACTTCAACAACCTTCTTATGGGGATTCGTGGCTATGCTTCCCTTATGTTGATGGAGTTCGATCCATCCCATCCCCATTATGAAAAACTCACAAGGATTGAAAATCAGGTGCAAAGCGGGGCAAATTTAACAAATCAACTTTTGGGATTTGCCCGCGGAGGAAGTTATGCGGTCAAACCCATCAATATTAATGAACTGATTGAAAAGACCTCCACCATGTTCGGAAGAACCAAAAAAGAGATTACCATACACTGTAAATACGAAAAAAACATATGGGCAGTGGAAGTGGACCATGGCCAGATAGAACAGGTGCTCCTCAATCTTTACCTCAACGCCTGGCAGGCTATGCCAACAGGAGGAGACCTCTCCATTGAAACGAAGAATATTGTTATCGGTGAGAATTATGTAAAACCTTATTTGATGATGCCCGGAAGGTATGTGCAGACATCCATCAGTGATACCGGTGTGGGCATGGATGAAAAGACAAAAGAAAGAATCTTCGAACCCTTCTTTACCACAAAAAAACTTGGCAGGGGCACCGGATTGGGTCTTGCAATGGTTTATGGCATTATAAAAAGCCATAACGGTTTTATCGACGTCATTAGTGTACCCGGCAAGGGAACTACATTTACACTTTACTTCCACGCATCAGAGAAGGATGTTGTGAAAGAGAAATCTACAGTTCTGAAAATTATGAGAGGCACAGAGACAATCCTTATAGTCGATGATGAACCGGATGTCCTTGTGGTGAATAAAGAAATCCTTGAGTCCCTCGGGTACAGTGTATATGGAGTTAAGAATGGAGAGGAAGCAATTACACTCTATAAAGAAAAGAAAGACGGAATCGACCTTATTGTTCTCGACATGATCATGCCGGGGCTCTCGGGAAGTGAAACTTTTGACCGTATCAGGGAACTGAACCCTTCAGTAAGGATAATTCTCAGCAGTGGCTACTGTTTAAACGGTCAGGCGCAGCAGATTATGGACAAAGGATGCCACGGGTTTATCCAGAAGCCTTTCGACATGACTCAAATTTCCCGGATGGTCCGGGAAATATTGGATTCGTAAGCAATTTATCAAATAACTCAACGGTTATCTTCTCCAATCACGGTTAAAAATCCCATTCCTATTACAGAAGGAAAGCTGGGCCCAAGTGTTGTTTTTTGTACAAATGATGCTGCCTATAAAACCAACATTTCTTTTCGTAATACACGATCAAAGTCAAAAGGCTCTATGGCTCTATGCTCAACTTGTAGATACTATGATAGATTGTTCGCCCTCTCACAGGTATTTGATATACTTGTGAAAAAAATAGAGGAGGCTCTAAATGAAAAGAGTATCTACAGAATCAGTAAAAGTGTTGTCCGGTAGGAAAGTATATATAGGTATCG
>JAPLKC010000018.1 GCA_026388255.1 Pseudomonadota bacterium
AATTATTGAAGCAGGTAAGGAATTGGGGGACACCATAGCCCTTCAACTCACAGAGAACCTCCAGCGGGAAGACTTAAATCCTATTGACCAGGCAAAAGGGATTCTTGCATATATTCAGGCAAAACATCCTGAGAAGGGGTACGATATAGACGGGGTGATGAGTGAGTTGGTGATGTATAATCGGAGGCCCGAAGACCTGCCGGAAGAAATTGCTATCAATGTGATAGCAATTTCTGAAATCTCCGGAAAGTCAATAATGACGCTGCATCGCACAATTTCACTTTTAAAACTTTCTCCTGAAATTCAGGCTGAAATCAGATCAGGAAATCTCCCTGTTTCTCAGGGTTATCTCTTTGCCGCGAACCTCGAATGTCCCGACCGCATGAAAATATTCACCGACATTTTGAAAACTCCGGTTACTTATATTACCCTTGAAAGAATGCTTACAGCATACAAAAAAGCAAAACCTGATCCGAATAATACAAAACCCGTATCCGTGAAAAAACAGGTTAAAAGCCTTGCATTAATAAAAACAGTTTTTGATAAAGGTCTTGGAACTTATATAAGAGAAGATGTTGAAAAATTCCTCTATGATTTGCAGGTCTTCTGTGATCATGTCCAGCAGGAGATGCCTAACATCCCATACGGAAAGAAAAGGCCGCCACAAGTGTAAAAAAACAGTGAATAGTGAAAAAGGCGATGAATGACACATAGGCTTTTGACTAACGACTATTCACTTGGAGGTGCCCCTATTAAACCGGACACCCTTCTAACTTATCTAATGCTCTCCTGTGCTCCCCCGGCGATTTCATTTTCAATCCCTTATGGGGATGATATTCATTATAATCTTCAAACCAAAATTTTCTTGACAATCTCATAACGCAGATAGAAAATGGAACGGCAAGAAAAAAGCAGGAAAGGTGCGAATATGGGTGAAAATAGGTTTGTCATACGACAGATGACAAAGGATGATGTTGAACTTGCTGTTGATTGGGCAGCCCGGGAGGGCTGGAACCCCGGGTTGAATGACGCAGCATGCTTCTATAATACGGACCCCCAGGGTTTCTTTATCGGAGAACTGAACAGCGAACCGATAGGGTGTATCTCTGCGGTCTCTTATGGAGACTCTTTTGGTTTTATAGGTTTCTATATCGTCAGGGAAGAACTGCGCGGGAAATGGTATGGCGTCGAGCTTGGAAAAAGAGCAATGAGCTATCTTGGCGCCCGAAACATCGGTATCGACGGAGTGGTGAAGAAAATAAAGAATTATGAGAAGTTCGGTTTTACCCTTGCCCACAGGAATATTCGATACGAAGGCAGAGGAGGAGGATCAGGCTCCACCGGAGTTGTTGAACTGGCAGCTCTTCCCTTTGAGACGATTGTTTTCTATGATGCCGGTATTTTTCCGGCGAAACGGGCCACATTTCTTGAACGATGGATTATACAGCCGGATGGCGCATCCCTGGGTTTTCTCGAAGACGGGAAACTGAAAGGCTACGGTGTGATACGCCCCTGCAGGACAGGATTTAAAATAGGCCCTCTATTCGCCGATTCCTTTGATATTGCCGAAAGATTGTTTGATGCATTGACAGGAAAGGTGTCGGCGCAGGCACCTGTGTTCCTCGATGTCCCCGCAATAAACCCCCCTGCCCTCGCGCTCGCACAAGGCCACAATATGACGCCCGTATTTGAAACAGGCAGAATGTACAATAAAAAAATGCCCGCTGTTCCCATAAGGAAGATATTCGGAATCACAAGTTTTGAACTCGGCTAAGGGGGGGGCTGCGTGGTTTTGGCTTTAGATGCTGATCTTCTTCCTGCAATGGAGTTTTTGAAACCTACACCCGTTGTACAACAATATAATCGGCAATCAATTACATTGTTTGATTTATACAAACTCATGACTTTAAGATAAATGTAATTACAATGTGAACACCATTCAGTCAAGGAGGTAAAATAATAAGAACACGCTGGCCCAAAACGGCCATCACATATTAATAGACGGAAACGAAAATATTTCCCATTCCTGGGATGAAAAGGAATGGCAATGGTAGTGAACCTATTCGATGTGTATCTGACAAATCTTGATCCTACTGTTGGTTCTGAAATTCAGAAAACAAGGTCTTGTTTGATTATTTCACCGGACGAAATGAACAGGCACATCAGCACAGTATATAGTTGCCCCGATGACTACAGCCGGGGAAGACTATCCCACACGAATTGAATACCAATTTAAGAAGAAAAAGGCGCATATCGTTTTAGATCAGATACGAACAATAGACAAAACGCGACTTATAAAAAACCTCGGCACTCTTGATACAGAAACCCAGTTAAAGGTTATTCCCGTCTTGCAGAGGCTGTTTGCATTTTGAAATTTCCCAGCCTGGCAGCTCTCCAGATCGTTGTTCCGCTGTGCTTCGCACCGGCAGGCGGCTTCACCGTTACTATACATAAGCTTTGTTTTCAGGAAACCGCAAAGCTCACGATTGGCAGGCTTGACGGGCAGACAAGAACTCCTTCTTGAAGTTGATACTGCGTGGTTTTTGCATGAAGCTTTAAGGGAATTGGAACACAATTGATTTTATATGGAGGGCGATGAACACGCGCTTAGATTTGAGGCGCCTGCAAAAAACAAGACCTGACCCTATAAAGCTTTAAAGCTTACAGACACCCTAAAATCAGGCTTCGCGGTCGCTGCCTTCAACAAAGCATAACTTCCTATAACCAAATGTTTGCTGGTTAAGCAATCTATGCCATGTTTCAACCGGTAATGGTTGTCAAAGGTCAATTTAATTGCCCACTCTTGTGTTCAAGTGGGCAATTAAATCACAAATAAGGACTGTTAGTGGCCACCCAATACATCAGGAATTGTCATTGTGTCGAGGGTCGCGTTAACCGGTAAGTTGAAGATGTTATCAGGAGACACTTTTTTGATATTCTTATATTCCCTACTCCATTTTCCATTAGTATTCACTATTCTAACGGGAAAACGTATGTCCGTCGCAAACCACTGATGATATGTGTCACTCTTATTATCCTGTTTAACGATAACTTCATATTTCTTAGTCGGATGTCCGTCTATAGCTTCTGCACCGATTTCCTTCCTGCTTACTTCACCGAATATTTTTTCCTCCGTCCATGGCTTCAAGGCTGGTGTTAATTTTGCCTCAATATATGTATTTTCAGCGGCATTAATCTGCCATAATAGACCTTTATCTCCCCTTATGATCGTGTACATAGGGGTACTGCCTCTTTCCACGCGGCACTTGTTATCTTTTGAATAAAACTTGCCATTTCTTATTACTTTCCCTTCTTTTGTAACCATGTCTGCCGTAATATCGATTGCAAACACATTTGAAAGCATTGTTATTACGAATAGGAGCACGAACCCTGATACAAACAAATACTGTTTCATTACCTTCCTCCTGTTTAGTTGGTGAAATATTGATATTTGAGAGGTTAACAGATCAATTTTACCTCCTGTATCCTGTCATAAATAAAACCGCAACATATCCGGCCCAACAAAACAGGCAGGCTCTTTTGATAAACTGCTTATACGATGATTCACTGTTTACACTTCCCGACTGAACCTATTTTGCACATCTTGCCATTGATCCAGATTGCCTGATCAAGAAAAACATTCGTAAGGTTTGCCTTAGACACGTCGGCACCTGATAGAGCGGCAAAACCGAGATTGGTACCTGATAGATTAGCGCCTGATAGATTAGCTTTTGAAAGATTTGCGTTACCCATCATTGAATTAGATAGGTCTGCTCCGGAGAGATTTGCAGAGGAAAGATCAACGTATTCCATATCAATATTATTCAATTTTGCCCCTGAAAGGTCACACTTCGGGCATTTGTTTGTTTTTTTCAGTGTCTGAACCTGCTTTTCATCAAACCCGTAAAGAGTCGTTAATGAAACAAAAAAACAAAAAACAACCATGACAATAGTCAACATTCCTTTTAGTTTGTACATAAAAACCTCCTTTAATTTATTTAAAAAATACTAATAAAAAAAGCCGCTACCTGAAGAATTTAATCTTCAGGTAGCGGCCCGACTATCCTGTATATTTACCTCCAGAGATATAAATCATCTCTGAACCCGTTCAGATATTCAGTTGTTTGTTTTCTCTATATCATAAAATATTTATATAGTCTTCTTGATAAGGAAGTCAAGTTTTTTTTAAGAAACAGGAGATAATTTTGTATACAACTATAAATAAAATAACTAACTTGAGGGGTGAAAGTGGACATTCCTGAAATGTTAACATCCGTGGGGAGAGGTGTCTTGTGGCAGCCCATCAACTCGGACTTGAAACCGCACCGGTGCGAGTAATATAAGCAGGCAAAGAATTAGGTGATACCAAAGCCCTTCAACTGACTGATACCAATTCGCCTTCAATTATATAACTTTGTTAACTCGTCGTCACGCTCCTCGACGTACCGGAAAATATTCCTACGTCCTGGTACCCGCTTGCGGGTGTTCCTCGTTGCCCGGGCTATCTCTGAATCCGAATTGGTATGAGAACCTCCAGCGTGGAGACTTGAGTCCTATGGATCAGGCCAAAGGAATACTTGCTTTTATTCAGGCGAAACATCCTGTGACAAGGGGTATACTGTAAACGGGGTTATGAGTGAGTTGGTAAAATTTGAGATGAGGTCTGAAACCTTGACAAAAGAAACCGTTGACACATTGTCAACAGCTTCGGAAATCTCCGGAAAGTCAACACGGACGGTGCTTCGCACAATATCACTTTTAAAACTTTCTCCTGAAATTCAGGGCGAAATCAGGTCAGGAAATCTCCCTGTTTCTCGGGGGCATGAAAACCCGTGAAGCCCCCGCCAAGCGAGTACAGGCGCAAAAGAAACTGACGTGAAGCGCTAAAAGATAAAGACCATAAAACGGGAAAAACAAAATATGGATTTTACGAGATACGGGTGCCGTTATAATCAGCCCATTCTTCATATACTTTGCATGCTTCCTGAGTTATAATAACTAACAACATGACCCGTTTAAGAACTTTCTCAGGCAATTTTTTAAAAGGTCTTTCAGGGCTGACAAAAGACTTTTATATTGCTATCTCAATTTCGATCATAATCCATGTGTTTGCAATGTATTGTTTATTTGCTATACCTTCAGCTCAACCCTTGAACATGGAAAGCATTACAGTAGATTTTGCCATGATTGAGTATGCAGAAAGATCGGGGGAGGCAAATATAAAGGGCGAAGGGCAAAGGGCGAAGGGCAAAGGGGAGAAAATATCCCCAAAAGTGGAAGGGGCAAAAGCAGGCAGCAATAAAGTTCGAAATGTGGATAATCTCACTGGCAATAAGCAGTTTGCGGCAAACAACGCTATAGACTCAGAGGACAAGGATAAGAGCAGCATACCAACAGATACGGTATCCTTGAATGCATTCATATCAAATCACAATGAACATGGCAGTCGGACCGGTGCGGGAGTCCATAAAGGCGGAAAAATTGGAAGCGGTGTTTCCGGCTCTTCTGAAGGAATAGATGGAGGAGGCGTGGGGTTACCCGGACAGGGAGGAGAAGGGAAGCTTTACGATTATGGATATGTCCGGGAAGCGGTTATGAAGAATTTGAAATATCCTGAAAAAGCAAGAAGGTTTGGCTGGGAAGGAAGGGTTATCCTTTATTTTATTATAAATGAAACAGGATTGGTTCGAGATGTAAAGATTGTCAAGAGCTCAGGCATTCAAATGCTCGATGAGGCAGCGAAAGATGCATTAACAAGGGTTGCCGCATTCAACAATAAATACAAAAGATTAGTTGTAGTTCAATTGCCGATAGAATTCAAATTGAAGCAATAATCCAACTTTATTTACCGGCCACGCTTGCAGCCGGTACAACCCCATAAACCCAATATTTGCAGAGAACTTCAATCCTTATCGTTATTCTCTGGCGGGATATTCTTTATTACCTTGTCAAAACAACACCTTATACCAAAAAAAACAAGCAATACCCCGAAGGCAAGGAAAAAACGGTAAGGTATGCCTATTTTTAATTTTTCAGATATACCGACCATGATCTTCAAGCTGAGAAGATTAACAATAAAACCGGCGCTTTCCTTATAACCCGATACAAAAAGCAGCAGGGCAAGTGGAAAACAAACGCCGATAGCAATTAAGGTAATCCCTATTTTATGATTTCTTGCCATTTATTTACCTTTCCATAAAAATGTTTTTTCAGATACTTTATCAGTTTAACACAAAAACGCCCGTCGAATACAACGGGCGTTTTTGTGTATGCTTATTTATTGTTCGGATATTTTATCTATCAACCACCTTTCTTGAATTCCTTCTCCATTTCATCTTTTGCAGGTTTTACATAAATGTCTCTAAGCTTCGGTTTTTCGATCTTCCCTGCAGGGTTGCGCGGGATAGTGGTATAGACGAATTTTTCAGGCCATTTAAATTTTGCAAGACCCTTTTCCTTGCAGAAATTTATTATTTCATCGTCTGTCAATGTCTCACCTTCTTTTGCCTGAACAAAAGCCATAACGATCTCTACAAGCCTCGGATGCGGATAGCCAAGGACCGCCACATCCTGTATCTTCGGGTGTTTCCGTAATGCATCCTCTATTTCGGCAGGAAAGATATTTTCACCGCCTCTGATGATCAGGTCTTTTGCCCTGTCTGCAAAAAAGATAAAACCCTCTTCATCTACATAGGCAAGGTCTCCGGTATGTAACCACCCATCCGTGATTGTTTTGGCTGTCATTTCAGCGTTAAAGGCATATTCCTTCATGAGACGGGGGCCTTTAAGGATGAGTTCGCCAATCTGACCGGCCGGAAGTTCATTGTTATCAGCATCAATCACCTTTGCTTCCATAAATGCTGTTGCCTGGCCTATTGAACCAGGTTTCCGCATGATGTCTTCGTCATAACAGTTTGTAAGCCCGCCGCCTCCGCCTTCGGTTATGCCGTATATATTTGCAATGGGCAGATTCGGGAAGAATTTCTTCGAATCCTCCAGAAGTATATATGGAACCGGCTGGGCGCCGATCTCGATATGTTTCAATGCAGAGAGGTCGTATTTAGAAAGGTCAACCTTGCCGGTTTTGATTGCATTTATTACATCTGACCATGTAGGAACCGTGTTCCAGCCGCCGGTGCATTTTTCATCGGCAATCGATCTTAGATAAAATTCCGGCTGTATCTCCATCGGCATAAGTACCTTGCCTGCTGCAATATAGCAAGGGAAAGAGAGGAAAAGTGTACCGCTGTGATAGAAAGGATGCGGCGAGAGGTAGATACTGTTGTAACCCTCATTATACGTAAGGGCATTGCCTATCCCTATGAAAAACAGTGTTTTATGAGTATGGGAAACCGGTTTGGGCGCCCCCGTAGTACCGGATGTAAACATAAGCTCGGCCATTTCGTCATCATCTGCTTCGACGCAGACGCTTGTCCCATTGCCTTTTTCCATGATCTCATTATACGATTTTACACCAGGCAATAAATTATCACCGAGGCAGATAAAATGTTTACAGTAATCCATCTCCTTCATGATCGGTTCGACTCGTTGGTTGAAGGCTTCACCGAAAATAAATGCCTTACATTTTGTAACATCAGCAGCATATTTGATATCCGAGCTTGCGAAACGGAAGTTTAGCGGCGTTACTGTGGCGCCTATTTTCAAAACAGCTATATAACTTGCGTACCACTCCATACAGTTCATCACGAGGTGCACAACGATATCGCCTTTTTTTATTCCGCATTCCTGCTTCAAATAGTTTGCAAGCTTATTTGCCTGATTATCAAACTGTTCCCAGGTCAGGCTCCTCCTGAGCCCCTTTGAAGGATAGCTCTCGATGATAAATTCTCTCTTTGGAAATTTGCTTGCGTTAAGTCCTGAAAAAACAGCAAAATTCATGTTGCCCTCCTTTTTTTGTATACTATTTTTGTATTGCAATTGTATTATTTAGCATGATAAATTGAACGGTAGTATTTGTCAATACTAAATTTATCAAGTACATGTGGAGGATTTTATATGGGAGATGTATACACACATATTGGTGAAATATTAGCAAGAAATGCACGTATGTACCCCGATGATGTGGCGCTCATCGAACGGACAGCGGTTCCGAAGGCAAGACAGGAGATAACATGGAAACAGTTTGATGACAGGGCAAATCAATTTTCAAATGTCCTTGCAAAGAAGGGCATAAAGAAAGGCGACAAGGTTGTACATTTTATGATGAACTCTGTTGACTGGCTGGTGGCATATTTCGGTATAGTACGGACAGGTGCATGGGTTGTACCTCTCAATTTCCGTTTTACTGCCGATGATGTTAAATATTGCAGTGATGTTGCCGAGCCCAAGATGGTTATATTTGATGAAGAGTTTACCGGTAGGATAGATGCGATAAAGGATAAACTCCCCACGGTTAAAAATTATATCTGTGCAGGGAAAACCGTTCCTTCTTATGCCGAATCTTTTGCATCGCTTGTTTATGCTTCTCCTTCAAACGCCCTGGATACCATGATAACCTATGATGACCCATGCGGCCTCTACTTTACCTCCGGTACCACAGGTCAGCCAAAACCGATATTGCTTACCCATAAGAATATGCTCAGCGCATGTATCACTGAGAATGCGCATCACAGGCAGACAAAAAAGGATTGTTTTATCCTGATCCCGCCTCTTTACCACACAGGGGCAAAGATGCACTGGTTCGGGAGCTTTATTGTAGGCAGTAAGGCCGTTATTCTGAAGGGCGTAACGCCGGAGTGGGTTCTCGAGGCAGTAAACGAGGAGGGTGGAACCATTGTATGGCTGCTTGTACCCTGGGCTCAGGATATCCTTCTAAAGTTTGACAGCGGAGAGCTTAAGCCAACCGATTATAACTTGAGCCAGTGGAGGCTGATGCATATAGGCGCCCAGCCTGTACCGCCAGCGCTTATAAAGCACTGGAAAGAATACTTCCCGACAATGGATTATGATACAAACTATGGTTTGAGTGAGTCTACAGGCCCCGGGTGTGTTCACCTCGGTATGGGGAATGAACATAAGATAGGCGCCATCGGTATACCCGGTTTTAATTGGGAAACAAAGATTGTTGATGAAAACGGCAATCTTGTGAAAAGCGGTGAACCCGGAGAACTCTGTGTCCGCGGCGATGGTGTGATGAGAGAATATTACAAAAACCAGGAGGCAACAGCAAAGTCGCTTATTGATGGCTGGCTCTTTACCGGCGACATGGCAAGGCAGGACGAAGACGGCTTCATCTGGCTCGTTGACCGCAAGAAGGATATTATCATAACAGGAGGCGAGAACGTATTCCCTGTTGAGGTTGAAGATTTCCTCCACACAAATCCCAAGGTAAAAGATGTAGCGGCTATCGGACTGCCCGATGACCGTCTCGGTGAGATAATTGCCGTTATTATTGACGTGGTGCCGGGCAAAACGTTGACTGAAGATGAGGTAGCAAAATTCTGTGAGGGGTTGCCCAAATACAAAAGACCGAGAAAAATCATCTTTGACGAAGTGCCCCGTAATCCTACCGGAAAGATAGAAAAGCCGAAACTGAGGAAAAAATTTAATGGAATGAAAGAAGCATTTAAGATATAACATGTTTAAATACAGGCACAGAGTCAAAGGCATTATGCCCTTTTCTCTGTGCCTCCGGCTTGAATTATGGATCTTACTCCTTTAGAAATAACGATTTGTTATGTTTTCAAAAACAGAGAGCTGTTAAACCAGGCCATTACACACAGTTCCTGTTTTAACGAAAAAAAGGAAGTAAGACGGTCAGATAACGAAAAGCTCGAATACCTTGGTGATGCAGTTTTGAACAGCATTGTCAGTATACTACTGTATAAAAAATTCCGTGACAGAGATGAAGGGTTCTTAAGCAATGCACGCTCAAGTCTCGTAAAGAGAGAGACTTTAACCGAGATTGCGCGAAGCATAGATCTGAAACAACATATGAATTACGGAAATGGTGAAAACAATGTACCGGAAGAATCCAAAGTCTTATCAAATATGCTTGAAGCACTTATAGGCGCCATCTATCTGGACGGTGGAATGAGAAAGACAGCGCAGGTTATTAAAAAACTGTTTAACCCGCATTTCAAGGAAGAAAAACTCACAGAAAAAAGTCCGAAAAATGTGCTCCAGGAATATTCCCAGAAAAAATGGGGTATGCTTCCGAAATACAAATTTTCAAGAAAAACAAAGGATGGTTTCACTGTAATTGTATGTATTGGAAAAGAGTTTAAAGCAAAAGGCATGGGTAAGAACAAGAAAGAGGCGGAGCAGTATGCTGCTAAATCGCTTCTTAATAGTTTGATTGGCACATATACGCTTTAAATTCTCCAGTAACTTTATTTAATTTGTCATTCCGGCGGAAGCCAAAAACCCCATAACAAGCTGGATTCTTGCCCCCAAGTTTTGTATTCTATATGCATGATTGTGCCTATTTTCCTTCCACACCTTGGCTGCACAGATCGATGCATCTATTGCGACCAGGGGTGTATTACCGATGTGCACAGTCATGATTTGCCTTCCCAGATTAAAAAATCGCTCGAAAAAATGACAGGGAAGTTTGAAGTAGGTTTATTCGGAGGAAATATCTTCAATGTGGAACCCTCAACGCTTAAGATGCTTTTTCAATATTTTGATAACTTTTCAGAGAGGATTTTAAACTTCAAGATCTCCACAAAGCCTACCCCTCTCAATGACGAGACAATCCGTATACTGAAAGAGAACAGGGTGACTGTCGTTGAACTCGGTATGCCGGTCTTTAACGATATTATGCTTAAAAAACTCAATAGGGGGCATACTATTGAGGATTTTTACAGGGCCTTCTATCTTTTGAAAAACGAGGGATTTCATGTTGCCCTTCAGGTTATGGTGGGCTTACCTGACGAAACTATGAACGATATAAAGGAAACGACGAGGCAAATTATCCGTTTATCTCCTCATTATATAAGGATTTACCCGCTTGTTGTATTAAAAGATACCCCCCTTCACAGGATGCATAAAGAAGGTCTTTTTGTACCCATTCAATTTGAAGAGGCAATTGAACGCGCAACCCATATATATCTTAATGCTTTGAGGCACAGCATAAAGACGGTTAAGATGGGGCTTACGGCTAACGAATTGATAAAAGACAGTATAGTTGCAGGCCAATTTCACCCCGCCTTTGGATATATGGTCAAATCGCAGGCATTCTATCTTGCAATTAAGACAAATATTGATGTTGCAGCAATAAAAGGTGATGTAACTGTGAAGTTAAACAGCGCAGACATCCCGCACCTTATAGGGCATAAGCGAGTGAATATTGAAAGGTTTAAAGAACAGGGTATATACGTGACCTGGGAAAAGCAGGATATTGAAAAGGGAAGCTTTATATTGTGCAGCGGCCCAACAGTAATAAAAGGCATTATCTTTGATGCACTTTCAACATCATAAATCATACTAATTTATCTTCAATTTCAAAAAAAATGCATAAAAAACTTACAAAATAGAATCTTCTGCCGATAACATCTTAACGGAGTATTATTTCGACCTTTGGAAGGGTAATGGACAATCAGTTATTACAGAACGACCTTAACGCACTGCTGGGCGGACTGTCTGAAAGCACAACAGTAGTTTCTAAAAAAGAAATAAATGGAATAGAAGACCTGTTGTCACAGGACGACCTTAATGCACTGCTGGGCGGAATGCCTGAAAAAACAATAGCAGTTTCAAATCAAATGACATTTCCCGATATGCCTGCTGAAGACACAAGTGCAGGAGAAGAATCAATGTCCCAGGAAGAAATAGACGAAATGCTGCGCCAGTTTGATAGAGATATATAAACACCCCTCCCCGTAAGATCATTTTGAGACCTTTGCAAAGGTCTTTAAATGCATATTTCCGATGATTTTTTAAAAACTATCGCACGATAAAGGTCTTTCGTCAAAATTTGTATGAAAGCCCCACAAGAGACATCATGGTATATCTGTCAAAAAATCTTATATTTGATTCCGTTTGATACCCGTTTATGCCAGCCACTATTGTATACTTCTTCCATCCGAAGGGCTCCGGGAATGTGGCCACAACGCTTGTTCCATATGTGTTTTCATTCCTTGTCTTTGCAAATATCGGATGGAGTCTGTCAAATTTTGCCGTACTGCCATAAAACCGCGTATTAAGGTCGAAAAATGGAGTTCTCATTGCAAATCCGAGCCCGCCTCCATAACTGTTGTAGCTGTTGCTGCCGCCGTCAAACTGACCCCTTTCAAATGAAAATTCAGGTATGATACTGAACATTTTATTGAAATCGTATTTATAATCGATGATTGCCCTATGGGTAAATCCATCCTGTCTGAGTGTTGAATGGAGACCCCCGATGACATCATTGTCGACATCAGTTCTGGCAATCTTATAAGAAAGAGAAAGATTGGTGCCCATTATTTTTGCATAAGTAATCCTGCTGCCGAAATACATGGTATTTGTTGCTGTTCTGTATAACACATAAGGATTTTGCCAATTTTTTGCCACCAGAGAGTAAAAACCTGAGACATCGATAGCACCACTCTGGAAAACATGCCTTACACCGACGTTGATACTCCCCGGCTCGGCAATGGTGTTGAAATATAAGGTGGTAATGCCTTTTTGTCCTTCCTGATAATCCGGGATATACTTTGCATCAAAGTACGGGAGCGCCAAAGAGGACGTGCTTGCGGCGGCTTTCGAACCAAGACTGTCAATTCTCCTGTTGCCCTTTCCCCAGAGGTTATCCGCCCTTTCCACTGCCATTGCCCAGCCTCCGACAGTTATCTCATATTTGCCGGCCCGGGCATCGGGGATGACAGAGAGAAAAAGAAAGAGCATACAAAAGAAGATGGTGCTTAACTCTCCAAATATATGCTCTTTCGTCATATCATGACCTGATTGTTGTGATATCGTTTATTAACAACTACATGAACTCCCACAGCTTGAGTTTTTCGAGAGTTCAGATTTGATCATAAAACCTGCACCGGTAGCAGATTCAATGAATTCAACATTTATGGGTTGTACTTCTTTAAACAATTCCTTTTCGATAATAAATGTTATACCTTTTTCCTTGAAGACCTCATCATTTTCCTGTGACTCATCCAGAGCCATACCCAATGAGGGCCCTGATCACCCGCCTTCCATCTTCATAATCCGCACTGAAGTCGGGCCTTTATTCCCTTCAAGAAACTGCTTTATTATTTCTCCAGCCTTATCCGATACCTCAAACATAACTTGCTCCTTTTCTTGAATTTGCTATTGCTTCTTGAGCAATAAACTTATCGATATAGCATAAGCATTTATATGATTTTTATCAAGCCATATCTTCCTTCCTGCGGACATCAAAACATGATAGACTATCGAGAAAACATTTAAGGCAACGCATTATGAAAAGGACAGTTACTACTCTGCCATTACATTATGGAAAGGCGCCTGCATGGCTTTTTCAGAAGATGAAAAGGCTCTCTGCCGCGCTTATCGAAGTCATAGTTCTGGAGTTCGGGACAAAAGAGCTCCTTGTCCGTCTTGCCGATCCTGTATGGTTTCAGGCCCTGGGATGTGCCGTTGGCTTTGACTGGCACAGCAGCGGTGTTACTACAACAGTCTGCGGGGCATTAAAAGAAGGTCTTGCATCTATAGGTGATGAGATACCGATAGCAATATGCGGCGGCAAGGCAAAAAGGGCAATCCAAACCCCCGGAGATATTGAAGCCTATGGAGAAAAGTGGGGTGTTGACGTTACGGATCATATTGCCATGAGCCGCCTATGCGCAAAAGTTGACAATACTGCCGTCCAGGATGGTTATAATCTTTACCATCATACTTTTATATTCACAAAAGATGGTGATTGGGCAATCATTCAGCAGGGCATGACCGAAAATCTCAAAAACGCAAGACGTTATCAATGGCTCTCAAGGGAAAGTCTTGATATAACAAATGAACCTCACACCGGTATTACCTGCAACGAGAGGGGGAACGTATTGAACCTTGTAGCTGGTGAGAGTGAAGGGACACGAAAATCAACAGTTGATTTTGTCAAAGAAAATCCTGATGAAATGATCAAGACATGGAAAGAGATTGCTTTGGCTATGCCAAAAAGACATTACATATCACCTGCTGACATAAATCAAACACGCCTTTTCAAGATGTTCAGAACAATTCATGAATCACACCCTGAAACATTCAAAGACCTTATAGGGATTCATGGCGTCGGCCCGAGAACCGTATCGGCTCTTTCTTTAATATCCGAGCTTGTGTATGAAAAGCCTCCGAGCTTTAAAGATCCTGCACGGTTCAGTTTTGCCCACGGTGGCAAAGACGGTTACCCATTTCCTGTTGACAAAAATACCTATGAAAATTCCATAGAATTCCTGAAAATTTGTATTGAAAAGGCAAAGGTAGGGGATAGGGACAAGATCGATGCATTCAGAAAGCTTTCCGCATTATCAGGTTAATTAAAAAGGAGGATAGATTATGGTACATACCGAACAATTTCAATTAAAAACAAAGGGGTTCGGGGATACGATAGATATTACCGGTAAAACCATAACGATAACCGGCAATTCAAAGGTTAAGAACGGTCTTGTGACTGTTTTTTGCCCCGGTTCCACAGGCACAATTACCACAATAGAATATGAGTCAGGTGTTATAGGGGATCTGCAAAAGGCGCTGGAAAAGATTGCTCCTTCAAACACGGATTACGAACATAACCTGCGCTGGGGTGACGGGAACGGATTTTCCCATGTCCGGGCTGCTTTGATGAAGCCCTCCCTTTCGATCCCTCTGGTAAACGGAGAACTTGCTCTCGGCACATGGCAGCAAATAGTCTTTATAGATTTTGATAACAGGGGAAGAAACAGAACTGTCATTGTTCAGGCAATCGGGGAATAATCGCACGTACATCAACGCCCTGCTTATAATTCCGGTGAAATATTTATTGACATATCTGTGAGTATTTTTTTTACTATCTTTTATTGCATAACGGCCTTTATAAAACGGCACAGCAGGAGGTTACATAATGGCATCAGATATAATACTAAGAAAAGGAAAGCTGTCGAAGGCCCTGTGGAACAGCTTTAATGACTATTACAAATCCGTAGGCGCTGACAATAATTATACAAGCAAGAAGTGGCAGCAGTGGAAGGACAGCCCGGGCATTATTAAATACCTGGCAGAAATGGATGCCATAAAAGTGGGCTGGATAATATATGATCCGGAAAAGAGCACCATTGTTGAGATACTGGTAAGCAAAAAGGGGGAAGGTGAGCATATTGTGACAGGCATGATTGATGCACTTGTTCTCAGGGAAAATCTTGTTACAGCGGAAATCCTGAAGACAGACCAGGAGAAGTACAAATGGATGATAGAATACGGTTTCCGCCCCACCCGATCTTTTGCTGTGGATGGATTATCATTTCTCAGGATGGACCTTAGCATTGCGGTGCTTTTTAAAAAACTTGCAGGCCACAAGCCTGCCAGAATTTACCGGAAAACCGAAACAGTGGCCATTCAAAAGGTTTCCGATGCTGCTACGTATGATGGCGTTAAGTCTGCCATGAAGGCGCTTATCGACAAACTCGGAGGACTGAAGAGATATGTCAACCCGGGCCAAACAGTGGTGATAAAACCTAACCTTGTTGCAGATCACGGAATTAATAAGGATGGCGTCTACATAGGGGGCATTGTCACGGACATACGGGTCATCAAAGCTTTGATAGAACTGCTTCTCCCGATAGCAGGAAAGATAATCATTGCCGAAGGTTCGTCCATCAACAGAAGCCAGACAGCAAAGCAGTTTTCCCATTACGGGTATGACAAACTTATTGATCTCGATCCCTCTAAGGTAAGTCTCGTAGACTTAAATACCGACGAACTGGTGGAAAAGCAGGTACCGCGAGGTAAAAGGATGCTTTCCCGGAAGATACCCCTTACCCTGGAAAAGGCAGATGTGATCATCAACATCCCGGTAATGAAGATACACTTTGCCGCCTATGTTTCCCTGAGTGTAAAAAGCCTGCAAGGAGCTATCCCGCCACTTGAAAAATACATGACCCATTTTTTCGGGCTCTGGCAGAATCTTGTTAATATCCACCATCTTGTAAAACCGGATCTCATTATCATTGACGGAATTGTCGGGCAGGAGGATTTCGGGCCCGTATCCGGTATTCCGAAGACAATGAACCTCCTTATCGGAGGGACCAACCCGGTGGCTACAGATGCTGCTACCATGAGAATCATGGGCCTTGAACCTGCGCTATCCCCACCTGTATACCTTGCTTATATGCAGGGACTTGGGCCTATTGAATCGGAGAAAATAAATATTATCGGTTCTTCCATCGATGAAGTGAAGAGCCCATTCAAACTCCCTGAAATCAATATAAACAGCGGTAAGGACTTTATAATCCATGCAGGCCAAGCCTGTCCGGGCTGCAGGGGATATCTCCACTTTGTGGTAAGCAAACTAAGAAAACCCGATCCTAAGGACCCGGGAAGACTTCTAATAGACCGTCCCTTCGACAAAAAAGTGAACATCTTTCTTGGCCCTGTCACTGAAACCAAAATCAATCCTGAAGAAACAAATATATTTATGGGCATCTGCCAGCAGCATTACGCTGAAACAGGTACCCATCTGCCGGGCTGTCCTCCCCATGCAGAGGTCATCATGAAGGGGATATTCAGTCTGTTCCCGGATGTGGAAAGACCCAAATACGCGGATAAAACAGAGGAGGAAAGGCTGGAAGAGATGCTCAATGAGGTTCTGGCAAATATTTAATCCCTCTTCAAATCAAAGTGCTATCATCGTTGGCTTCGTCATCGGCTCCGCTATTTCTGTGGCTTGCGCCTGTCCCCGACACCGATACTTAGCCTAATGGAAAATATGGGATTATTTCCCCTTGAATCTCTCTCTTTCGCTGAATATGCACCCACAATAGCTTTGTCTGTACATATTCAGTTTCTTTGACTCCTCCACCCCTTCTTTCCACCCAATCCTGAAATCCCTATAAAGAAAATCTATTCCATATTGGTCGGACAATTCCCCGCCTATTGTCTTTATATCATCATGCCTCTGGTATTTGCTATAGAGGAGCGTTGTTGTCACGGCCTCCGCACCTGTTTCCCTGCCTTTTTGAAATGCTTTTTCCAGCCTTATCCTGTAACAGAAAAGACATCTGTCTTTCCCATATTCAAGGGCGCCCTTCAAAAAGTCTTCAATCTCATAGGAACCATCTGTTTCTAACGGCAGCAGAGATATTTTTGCATAATTTTCAAGCGTCTTTAATCTTTTTAAGAATTCCGTATAGGGGTGAATGTTGGGATTATAAAAAAATCCATATACCTCTGCATTCTCGCTTTTCAATTGCTTTAAAGGATAAATGCTGCATGGGGCGCAACATATGTGAAGAAGCACTTTTTTTATTGTTGTCATTCCCGATTTTACCATCTATAAGGGCTTTTTTCTACACTACCTGTAAATAAACAAAAACTAAAGACCCCGGAAAGTTTTCTCCGGGGTCTCTTAATCATTCTGCATTCATATTTTCTGAACTTATTATTTTTTAAGCCTTTTTTCCTTTACGGCTGCCCTTGCGGCTGCAAGTTTTGCAAGGGTTACCCTGTAAGGTGAGCAACTCACATAATTAAGTCCGATCCTGTGGCAGAATTCAACGGAATTGGGTTCTCCTCCATGCTCTCCGCAGATACCGATTTTCAGATCTTTTCTCGTCTTCCTGCCAAGTTCGATGCCTATCTCCATAAGCTTGCCCACACCGCCTTCGTCTATTCTCTGGAACGGGTCATAGGGATATATGTCGTGATCTACATAAAACCGCAGGAACTTCCCTGCATCGTCCCTGCTCATACCAAGCGTTGTCTGGGTCAGGTCATTTGTGCCGAAAGAGAAGAACTCGGCTACTTTCGCTATCTCATCAGCAGTTATGGCTGCCCTCGGTATTTCTATCATTGTCCCGATCTTATAATCTATCTTAACGCCATATTCCTTCATGACATCTTTTGCCGTATTCTCCACGATCTCTTTCTGGATGGATAGTTCATTTACATTTCCCACAAGGGGGATCATCACCTCGGGCTTTACATCAATTCCTTTCTTTTTCACCTCACAGGCAGCCTCAAAAATAGCCCTTGCCTGCATCCTGGTGATTTCAGGATAAACTATGCCGAGTCTACATCCACGGTGCCCGAGCATGGGGTTTGCCTCATGAAGGCTCTGAATCTTCCCGGTTAATAACTTAACAGGAATATTCAGCTTTTCTGCAAGCGCTTTAATGTCTTTTTTATCATGTGGCAGAAACTCGTGAAGCGGCGGATCCAGTGTCCTTATTGTTACAGGCAATCCGTTCATAACCTTAAAAATATCTGTAAAATCCTTCTTTTGCATCGGAAGAATTTTTTTCAATGCCTTCACCCTGCCAGCCGTATCATCGGCCACAATCATTTCCCGTACTGCATCAATTCTGTCGCCTTCGAAGAACATATGTTCGGTCCTGCAAAGCCCTATACCCTCTGCCCCGAAAGCAACGGCAATACTTGCCTGCCCGGGTTCATCTGCATTTGTCCTTACCCCAAGGGTTCTCGTCTCGTCTGCCCATGTCATTAAAAGCGCAAAATCTTTATATATTTCCGAGTCCTTAGGTTTCAACGTCTTATCTATGATAACCCTTAATACCTCAGAAGGTATTGTCTTCATCGCTCCGATGAAAACTTCTCCCGTTGTTCCGTCTATAGAGATATAGTCGCCCTCTTTTATGGTCTTGTTTTGTACTGTAATAGTCTTCTTTTTGTAATCAATATCGAGTTCACCGCAACCTGCAACACAGACCTTGCCCATCTGTCGTGCAACAAGCGCAGCATGGCTTGTCATGCCGCCTCTTGCTGTAAGAATACCCTGTGCGGCATTCATCCCGCGTATATCCTCCGGGGAGGTCTCTATCCTCACAAGTATTACATGTTCCCCGCGGGCGGCCCAGGCTTCCGCATCTTCTGCATTAAACACGACTTTTCCAGTAGCAGCTCCTGGCCCGGCATTTAAGCCTATTACAACCATGTTCCCGGATTTAAGGGATTTTTCCTTCTCTTTCGGGTCAAAAAGGGGTCTCAATATCTGGCTTAATTGTTCCGGCTCCACCCTCATCAAGGCCTCTTCTTTTGTTATCAGCTTCTCTTTCACCATGTCCACAGCGATTTTAAATGCTGAAAAGGCAGTCCTTTTCCCGTTCCTTGTCTGAAGCATCCAGAGTTTTTTATTCTGAATTGTAAATTCCACGTCCTGCATATCCCGGTAATGTTTCTCAAGGATATCCCCGATCTTTATCAATTGCGTATATATTTCAGGCATTACCTCTTCCAAAGGCTGCACAGATTTATCAGCTATCTTCTGGTTTCTGTTTATAGGAATCGGTGTTCTGGTGCCGGCAACTACATCTTCACCCTGGGCATTAAGGAGGTATTCTCCATAGAAGGCATTTGCGCCTGTTGATGGGCCTCTTGTAAAGGCAACACCTGTTCCGCTATCTGTACCCATATTGCCGAAGACCATGCACTGAACATTAACTGCCGTACCCCAATCATCCGGAATATTATTCATCTCCCGGTAAGCAATGGCTCTTTCGTTATTCCAGGACTTGAATACTGCACCTATTGCTCCCCATAATTGCTCAAAGGGATCCTCCGGGAAGGAAATGCCCACCTTCTTTTTGATAATAGTCTTAAAGCTGGCCACTAGATCTTTCAGGTCATCAACGGTTAGTTCCACATCCAGCTTTATCTTCTTTTCCCTTTTCTTAGCTTCAATAATCTCTTCGAAGGGATCGTTCTCTTCTTTAGTCTGGGGTTTAAGTCCCAGCACAACATCACCATACATCTGGACAAATCTTCTGTAACAGTCATAGGCAAACCACTCATTTCCCGTCAGTTTTGCAAGCCCTGCCATGGTTTTCTCATTCAGGCCGAGGTTCAGGATAGTGTCCATCATACCCGGCATACTTACCCGTGCCCCTGACCGGACAGAGAAAAGGAGTGGATTCTTGGGATCGCCGAATTTCTTACCCATTAAATCCTCAACCTTCTTCAGGTTTTTAAGCACCTGCTCTTTTAAACCTTCGGGGAATGTCTCATCGTGCTTGTAAAAGTAAACACATGCCTCGGTGGTTATAGTAAAACCAGGAGGGACAGGTATCCCAAGATTAACCATCCCTGCAAGCCCTGCGCCTTTTCCGCCCAGCAGATTCTTAAAGTCATCCCCGCCTTCCGCCTTATTTCCACCAAAGAAATACACAAATTTTTTCATAATAACCCCTTATTCAATATGAATTTTTGAAAAATCACCAAACGTTAAAAACATATCTTTTATCTTCTTTAACAGGGCAAGCCTGTTGTTTTTTATGGCTTGATCTTTGTCCATCACAAAGACCTTGTCAAAATAACTGTCTATCGTTTCTTTGAAGCCGACAAGAATAGACAAGGCATAATCATACTTTCTTTCACGCATAAAATCAAAAAATTTCCCCTTACTCGATTCATAGAGTTCAAAGAGCATCTGTTCTTCTGTTTCAGTAAACAGAGAAGTTTTAATCTCACGATCTTCAGTTATCATCTTTGTAATATTAAAAGCCCGTTTAAAGCCTACCATGAGTTTTTTAAAATCCTCTATGGATTTCTGTGTTTCAAGAGTTATGAGTCTTACGTACCCATCGTATATATCCTTTGCAACAAAAGGCATAACACTCTCAACAAATTCCTGATTCCTGCCCTCTTCAATCATGGAAAATTTAAACCGCGTCACGATAAAATCAATAAGCGAGGCTCTTGTCTCCTCAGGCGGAACTCTTCCATTAATGGCATCCCCGCTCACATAAGCAGTCTCTATGAGTCCTTCAATTGGTATATGTAATTTTTTATCGACTGCAATCTTTATGATGCCAAGCGCCTGTCTCCGTAAGGCAAAGGGATCAAGATTACCGGTAGGCGTTATACCCACGGAAAAGAAAGACGTTAACGAATCAATCTTATCGGCAATACTGATAATCGTACCGAGAGTTGTCTCCGGTAAGCTGCTGTTGCCTCCGGAGGGCAGATAGTGTTCTTCTATAGCACGGGCAACATCGCCGGCTTCACCCTGATGGCCTGCATATATCCTGCCCATAACCCCCTGAAGTTCGGGAAACTCGCCTACCATGTGGGTCAGCAGATCTGCCTTCATCATACTGACTGACCGATCCACCTTTTCTATATCTGCAAATCCGAGAATCGAGGAAAGGGAGTGCGCTATCTTTATTACCCTGTCGGTTTTCTGTTTCAACGTCCCGAGCTTCACATGGAATACAATCGAGGAAAGGCGCTCATAAAGGCCAGATAGCGGGATTTTTCCATCCTCTTCAAAAAAGAACTCCGCATCTGCAAGTCTCGCACGCAAAACCTTTTCGTTGCCCCTGATAACATTTTTGTCTTCAACAGGCACCGTATTTGCAAAAAAGATAAAATAGGGCATTAGCTCGCCCCGCTCATCCATTATTGGAATATACCGCTGGTGACTTTTCATCACATTAATAAGCACTTCTTTAGGAATACCAAGGAACTTTGCATCAAATTCCCCCCGAAGCGGGTATGGATATTCTGTAATATTCGTGATTTCTTTTATCAGATCATTATCTCCTATGGCATGACCGTGGACCTCTCCCTCAATTCGACTTATCCCTTGCAGGATTGTCCCCATCCTCTCTTCTTCGCTTAAGACTATATAGTTTGCCCTCATCTTTTCAGCATACTCTGAAGGTCGGGCAATCTCAATCCTGCCTGACGACAGGAACCTGTGGCCATATGTAAAATTTCCACTCTTCACATCTGCAATGGTAAAGTCTATCGGTTCTTCATCGAATAGTGCAAGTATCCATTGAAGAGGTCGCGCAAATTCAAAACTTTCATTGCCCCACCGCATCTTCTTCTGAAAGGGAATGCGGGGGATTATATCTCTAAAGAGGCCGGAAAGCACATCTTTTGACGATATCCCTTTTTCCATCTTTTCAACTGCGATAAATTCCACACCATCTTTCACTGCCCTTATTAATTCTTCAACAGCAACACCCTGAGACTTTGCAAAGCCCTGTGCAGCCTTCGTAGGAGCGCCGGATTCATCAAAGGCCCTGTTTACGGGTGGACCATATTTTACAATAATGCTATCGCTCTGCTTTTCATACACATCATAGATAAAAGCAACCATCCTTCTGGGGGTTGTCTGGATCTTTATATTGCTAAAGGAAATTCTGGAAACATTAAGACCTTCTTTTAAAAGATTAAAAAAACCTTCTTTTGCCAATTCAATAAACCGTGCAGGAATTTCTTCGGTACCGATTTCAAGCAGTAACGTTTTCAACTTAACAAACCCCTTTTTTTTATTATTATAGTATCATAGCTCACGAGTTATAAACCTTAATCCTAACCTGAAACATAAAACTATTTTTTTAAAAGCGGAAACCCCATTTCTTCTCTCTTCTTTACATAAAGTTCTGCACACATCTTTGCGAGGCTTCTTACCCTTCCTATATAGTTTGCCCGCTCGGTGACGCTTATAGCGCCCCGTGCGTCGAGCAGGTTGAATATATGCGAGCATTTAAGACAAAAATCATAGGCTGGGAAAATGAGCCCCCTGCCTTTTACAAGCCTTTCCCCTTCGCGTTCACAACTATCGAAAAATCCTTTGAGCATAGCCGGATCAGATTCCTCAAAATTAAAAATCGAAAACTCTCTTTCCGGTTCAAGAAATACATCGCCATACAGAATGTCCTTATTCCATTTAATGTCAAATACGTTGTCTATATCCTGAAGATACATGGCTATTCTTTCTGTACCGTAAGTAATCTCCACGGAAATTGGTGAAAGGTTTATGCCGCCGACCTGCTGGAAATAGGTAAACTGGGTAATTTCCATCCCGTCAAGCCAAACTTCCCATCCAAGTCCCCACGCTCCAAGAGTGGGAGATTCCCAATCATCCTCGACAAAACGTATATCATGGTAGGACGTATCTATACCGAAGCTCTTCAGGCTGTCTATATATATATTCTGTATATCCTTAGGGGAGGGTTTCATAATAACCTGGAACTGGTAATAGTGTTGAAGCCTGTTTGGATTCTCACCATACCTGCCGTCCGTCGGTCTCCGTGAAGGTTGAACGTATGCAGTATTCCATGGCTCAGGACCAAGCGATCTCAAGAAAGTGGAGGGGTGGAATGTGCCGGCGCCAACCTCCATATCATACGGTTGCTGGATTATGCATCCCTTGTCAGCCCAGAATTTCTGCAAGGCAAATATGAGTTCTTGAAAATACACGCTTAATTTCCGTTTTTTTTATAACATAAATATACATTCATTGCTATCAAATTTAGACCTTCAGGCTTGAAAACTGAACATAAGATTATGGGTTTGGCGTATAAATTACACCGCCGCAAGCGGACGGCGTGTCATAGATAAAACCGATATGTAATTGTTAACGAAGCCGGGCAGTCAGGAGCGATTGCCCGGCTTCTGTGGTTAATATGTTTTTAGAACTTCGGCACAGGGAATAATACCCCGCCAAAAATGAGATATGCAAAAATAAGTGTCCAGACGACATTGAATGCCTGGGCAATGAGGAATACTGCCGCAGGTTTTCCACCGCCCATTGCTACAAGTTCCTTGAACTTTGTATCAAGGCCGATACACAGGAAGGCGAGTGTAAACCACCAACCCCTTAAGCCGGCAGTAATACCGGTTACGGCTTTGGCTGAAGCATCAGACAGGAAGAAAGAAAAGATTATCGAGGCAACAATAAAGCCCACCACAAATTTCGGGAATCTGAACCAAATCTCCATTGCACTCGGTTTTTCGCCTGCTCCCCGACCTTTAAAGGTAAACCATATGGCAAGCAGAAATGCGGCAACACCGATAAGTACATTTTGCGCCATCTTTACCACAACAGCAACAGCCATTGCCTCCTCTCCGGCAATGGCTCCGGCAGCGACAACTGCGCCTGTCGTGTCAATAGTGCCTCCAATCCAGGCGCCTGCAATTGCCGGCGCCATTCCTACCGCTTTTGCAATGAGGGGCTCAAATATCAGCATTGGTATAGCACAGAGTAAAACAAGCGATATGGTATGACTTACTTTTTTCTGGTCACCATTTATTGCGCCCCCTGCAGCGATTGCTGCGGAGACACCGCAGATCGAAACCGCTGAGCCAAGTATGGAGCAAAATTCATCATCAAGACCGAACTTCCGCCCAACCCATAAACAGACATAGAAAACAGCAAAAATGACAATGACAGCCTGAATCATTCCATAGATCCCAACCTTTGCGATAGTGGTAAAGAGTACCTCTGCCCCTAATAGAACTAAACCTATTTTAATAAAAAATTCAGTTTTGACTGCTGTTTTAAGCCATTCAGGCACGCCAACGGTATTGCTTATAAGGAGTCCGAATATAAGGGACCAGAAAACCACCTCGAGGCCGTAAAAAGAAATGGTAGTGTTGCCTGCTACCAGAAATGAAAGGGCAGAAAGTATGTAAATTATGGGAAAACCAAGGGTAAATTTACCGACAGACATCCCCATACACGCCATCCCGACTGCACCGAGTATCCATAAACCGATCAACAGATAGAGAGCCCTTAAAATGTTATCGCCGGAGAGTGCCTTCCCGATTGTAGCACCGGCATCGCCTTTTATAGCTTTAGCAAGTTTGTCAGCATTCTTTCCGACACCCTTGTCTTTTGCGTCCTTCCCCACCTTCTCGAGTTTTGAGGCCTCATTTCCAATAGACTTTCTGTCTTTTGCATCAAGGGAGTTTTTAAGAACCATAGCCTGTTTCTGAATATCGGTATCACCCTTTTGCCCGGCATCCTTCGCGAGAGATTCGGCCTTGATTGACCAACCTGCAATATTTTCTATAAATGCACCATCGCTCATCCATTTCCATCCCGGAAGTTTGAATGTAGCACCTGCCATAAAAAATATCAGAATAATAAATCCGATCCATACAGACATCCAATCGTCTTTTTTCCAGAGCGTTGTCCAGTCAATAGCTTTTTTTTCTGCCATGATTTGTGCCTCCTTCCTTAGAAGATATGCTGTACCGACATAGTTGTATGGAAAACCTTAAATACCTTATTAGCGTAGATTTTCTAAATTGTCAACCCTTGCTTTGAGAGTATAAATAGTTATCTGATTTATTCTTGCAGAGTCTAATAATACAAGCATTGCTGCGAGGTCTTTTCTGTTTCAGACCGTGTGGATATCCCGTTACTTGCAGCAGTATAGTCCAGTAATTATTCTTCTTGCAAAATCGGTTAGATGCGTTATATTAAGAAAATATTGGTTCCCACTGGTAAGCCCACGTGGGAATCTGCCAAGGAGGAAAACATGCAATATTCCGAAGTAGTAATGGATCACTTTAAAAATCCACGAAACATTGGCAAGATTGAGAATCCTGATGGGGTCGGAGAAGTAGGTAATCCGATATGCGGAGATATGATGACCATCGTCATAAGAGTCAAGGCCAATCGTATTGAAGATATAAAGTTCAGCACCTTCGGCTGTGGCGCTGCAATTGCCGTATCAAGCATGGTAACTGAAATGGCTAAGGGTAAGACCCTCAAAGAAGCAATGAAAATCACTAATGAGTCTGTGGCAAAAAACCTTGGCGGATTGCCGAAAAATGAACTTCACTGCTCACATTTGGGGGCAGATGCACTTCACAAGGCAATTATGGACTACTATTCCCGAAAAAAGGGTAAAGGAGTTAAAGATAAAAAAGTTGAATATATTGGAGAACGTAAGGGAAAATGTTACTGTCCATATTGTGATACCGAGATTCCCAAAACCACTCCTTATTGTAACAAGTGCGGAAAACCTGCTTTGAATCACTAATTCATTATGTTATTTTATGGGAGCGCATACGATGAATACCATATATTTTGACCATATTTCTGCAACCCCGATTCACCCTCTGGTAAAAGAGGCGATAATCGCATATTTACAACATGACGGATTTGGAAACCCTTTAAGTCAGCACCATATAGGTGATTCGGCGATCGAGATGCTTGAAGATGCCAGGGGCAAAGTGGCACAGCTCATTCATGCCGGAACTCATGAAATAGTGTTTACTTCAGGCGGGACAGAATCGAATAACAATGCCATAAAAGGGATAGCCTTTGCAAAAGCAAAAAAGGGGAAGCATATTGTAACTACCAGCATCGAACACCAATCCGTTGCAAGAACTTTACGGGTACTCATGAGGATGGGATATCAGGTAACGGCAATTCCAGTGGACAAGTATGGCCTTGTTGATCCGAAAGACGTGGAAAAAGCAATCAGGAACGATACCATCCTTGTCACAATTATGCACGCAAACAATGAGATAGGAACTATCGAGCCCATTGCCGAGATCGGTAAAATTACCAGGGAAAGGAATGTGGTTTTCCATTCCGATGCAGTCATATCCTGTGGCAATATTCCTGTTGATGTGGATAACATGGGTGTTGATCTTTTGAGCATCGCTGCCAACCAGTTTTATGGACCATCAGGCGTAGGCGTTCTTTATATCCGCCAGAATACAGAGATTGTACCGATTATAGACGGAGGGACACAGGAAGACGGCAGACGTGCAGGAACCCAGAATATGCTCGGCATAGTCGGCATGGGAAAGGCTGCAGAGCTTGCTGTTATAGAAATGGAAGAGCGCAACGCACACCTGTTAACATTAAAAAAGTTCCTTATCGAGCATTTAAAAACAATTGATGAAATTTATATAAACGGCCATCCTGATATAAGCCTCCCCGGCCTTGTTTCTTTTTCAGTTGATTATGTTGAAGGCGAATCCATGACAATCATGCTTGACGAAGAAGGCATTTGTGTTTCCACTCGTTCTGCCTGTGCGTCCGGGTCGCTTCGGGCGTCCCATGTCCTAATCGCAACAGGAAGGGACTATACTACGGCCCAGGGTACGCTTTGTTTTTCTTTTGGTATTGATAATACGCTTGAACAGGTGGGCAAGGCAGTAGAAGTTCTCAAAAAAAGTATCGCCTTTCTGAGAAGTATGTCGCCCCTCTATAAAAAGAAATAATGAATGACAGAAAATAGCGATCAGGGGACTTTCGCAAAGGTCTCGACAAAGAAAAATAAGTTTTTTATTAGCTTAATGGAATAAAAACCCCTCCAGCCCTTTTGGACTGGAGGGGTTTTTATTAATCAACAGCTATTGTTCAACCTTCGTACTGAATTGTTGCGCCAAGTTTCTTTGCTTCTGAAATCTTGAATGCAGCATCTCTCTTCTTGGAAAGACTTTCTTTTCTGACATCAACAAAGTCAACTGCCTTCATGTCGCAAAATCTTACGCACTGTGGATCGCCGTCACAGAGGTCGCATTTAAAAACCTTTTTCATCATGGGGTTAAAGTTCATTGCGCCAAAGGGGCATACAGCCACACAGGAACGGCAGCCGATGCACATATCGTTGTCAACAGATACCAGGCCCTGGGCATCATCCCTTGTAATTGCCTTTACAGGACATACGTTCATGCAAGGTGCATCCACACACTGTTTGCATGACATAGGGATATAAAGCCCTTCCCATTCCCATTTTTCTACTTTTATCCTTGCCTTGCTCGGATTTGCTACATTTTCGTGAAATACTGAGCATACGAGTTCGCATCTTCTGCAACCCGTGCATTTTTCATGATTTATCATGAGCACTTTTGCTTCCATTTAGTTTCCTCCTTTATGTTCTATATCCCAACTATATACGTAATGGTTCTTTATCGAGATTTTCAAGTCCGTACTTCTTCAGTGATTCCGGTGTGGGTACGCCATTCTCATCAAGACCTTTATATTTATAGAACAGAGCCCTCATTTCCAGAAACTTTGGTTTGTCAATTTTTTTGCCGATAACATCCGGTGCTCCACGCTTACAAGGTTCAGTAAAGTAACGTTCTGCCAGAATTTCGCCTTTGAAGGGATCGTCTTTCTTCATACCTTCTCTTATGTTGAACAGTCTCTCAACCATATTAGATCTTTCTGCAACATCCCATATATCCTTCGGAGTCATCTCAAGTCCTACATTATAATAAAGGACCTTTGCCCAGTCTTCAAAGTTCGGCAATGTTGCCCCAAGGAATGTTGTATGATACTTGCATATGCCGAGGCAGTCAACGGCCATGTAGCAGTTTTCATGCCATGCAACCTGCCATGGTTTTCCGATATATTCCGTATGGTCGGAGCTCAAGGGCCCATCATATGCAACAGGGCTGCTGTATATCCTTCTCATAACATCAACCGGCAGATGGTACAGGTCGATAGCCGGCCTGCTTCTCAAGTGGTCGGAACCTCTTGAGGCAAGTGCGAGATTTAGTGCAAGAGCCGGGGTTGCCCTTTCGTCAGAGTGAAGGTTCTGCATACCCTTCATGTGAATGAGTAATTTAAATGAATCTTTACCGATCTTCTCAGATGCCCTGATGCCTCCCTCGGCAAGAACGTCACCAAGCCAGGTGTCTCTCTTGCATATATGGTGAATCATTGCAATAACAGCATCATCATTTCCGAATCTCAAATCAAGACCATCAGTCTCTTTGGTTGTTAATATTCCCTTCTCATAGAGTTCCATTGCCCAGGAGATAGTGCTTCCGATTTCAAGGTTGTCAACACCGTACTGATCAACGAGGTGGTTGCCCATGAGCAGCGTATCAAGTCCTGTACATCCCGGTTCGCCGTTGAAAGCGCCCTGAGATGTATATTCCGGACCTTCATCGTATTTGCCGACAAGGCCGTATTTCCGTGCAAGGGGTGTATCAGGAATTTTGTATTTGGCGCGGCAGTGTACCTGGCAGCCGAAACATGCCGACATGTTGTATTCACTGCCCATACTTTCTTTTGACCATTCATCGATTTCTTCAGGCTCTATCGGATCGGCATTGAGAAGCTGATTAAACTGGAAGTTGTTTGTTCTTATGCCCCCCCAGGAGTTAGTTGCACCCCAGATAAAAGGTGTTCCCAGCACACCCATGGTCTGGTTGACTTTTGCGCTGGTGATCTGTTCAATAAACCTCTTGTCGAATTCAAGTGCCTCATGTGGATGGGCAATCTTGATATCCATGGTTCCGCGTGCTGCAACCATTTTCAGGTTCTTGGAGCCCATTGTACATCCGCCGCCGCCTCTTCCGTTGGCATTCTTTATGCCTGTCATAACGTTGGCATATCTTACCAACTTCTCAGCAGCAGGGCCGCAAACTGCGCACTTTACATCAGGGTCTCCAAGCTCTTCCCTTACTGCCCACTGAGCTTCTGTAACTGTTTTTCCCCAGAGGTTCTTTGCATCCTTTATTTCCACTTCGCCGTCATGAACAAATATATATACTGGTTTTGCAGCTTTGCCTATTACGACAATGTGATCAAAACCTGCATACCTGAGTTCGGGGGCAAAGAAACCGCCAAAGTTGCCGCTTCCCAGAAGGCCTGTAAGGGGATTTTTCGTCATAACATCTGTTCTGGCGGATGCTGATGCAAGCATACCACCGAGAATACCGGCGCTGAAAATAACTGCGTTATCAGGCCCCAAAGGATCACAACCCGGTTTTGAGTAATTGTAAAGCAAATATGCTGCAAGCCCTCTGCCGCCAAGAAACTGTTTCCTGACTGCTAAAGGAATAGCTTTTATGTCGATCTTACCTGTTGTAAGATCGACTATTGCAACTTTTCTATCTAGAGACATATTATTTTACCTCCTTCTTTGCTAGTTCTTCATTCTTGCCTGCTTCTGCTGCTATCTGGTCTAATCTCTCATTGGCCAGTCTCTGGCTTGTCTCCCATACCGGACCTTTTACACGGGGGAGACCGGCGTTGATCCAGAAAATACGCCATTCGGAACCACACTTCGGACATTTTGCCTGTGTCTGTCCCGGTGCAGGGGTAATTCTGCCTGCGCAACTCGGGTTCATGCACCTTACCTGGCCATAGCTTCTTGTGCTTCTCAGACTTTCTGCAGTTGATAATTTGTCATCTGCCATCTTAATCCTCCTTTCCAAAAATGTTTTATTGAAACAAACAGCTCAATATCCTATTTATTAAGCTGCTTTGCGGGCATCACCTTTTACATATGCGTCATTTAACAGAACGAGGGGATGGATTACACGTATTCCTGTCCCTGCGGCCATCTGCAATCCACAACCGCCGCATTCCGTTACGGCAGCATCCACATTAGCCGCCTTTATCTCATTCCATAATTTCTGTGCAATCTCCACAGAACGTTCGTGATTTATCTTTTTCATGCCGTAAGAACCGCCCATGCCGCAGCAGTTCGTATTGACCTTTACAACTTCCAGGCCGGGAATAAGTCTGAGAAGTGCAACCGGCACGTCTGTAATGTTCTGCACCCTTAAATGGCAAGGGTTATGGTAGAATACCTTAAGTGGTATCTCACCAAAGTTCGTATTGAGTTTCCCCTCAAGGTACAGCTTGTAAATATATTCGCTTGCATCATAAATGCGTTCAGATATAAACCGTGCATCCTTACTGTCAAAAAAGGGCAATCCCTCTCTCTTCAGCATCATGTTGCAACTTGGACAGCTTGTTATAATATCATATCCGGGAGCTGCAGCTTCAGCAAGCATACGGGCATTAAAATCAAAATTCTTTTTGGCCCCGGCCGGGTTCCCGTTTGCCATCATAGGCATTCCGCAGCATTTCTGCTCAGGTACAATTATTTCAATGTCATTCCTTTTCAAGATTGATACAAGGGCTTTTCCTGAATCAGGGTTGTAGTAGTTTGCAAAACAACCGTGATAATACACTACCTTATTACTCATGAGAGCCTCCCTTGAACCAGTCTCTGAAAGTCTGGCGATGAAATTCAGGCAAGGTGGAATCTTTATGGACACCCGTAAAAAACTGTGTCATCATTTTTACGATCCACAGTTTTACCATCCAGTTAGACAGGGGAGCCGTCATCCCGCCAAGTTTTGCAAGTAGTTCAGGGTCGTCAAGCATCTTCTTTTTCAGGCTCCGGCCATCTTCTGCATAATGTTCAAACTGCGCCTTCCAGATTAATGTCGGTATATCGATATCAACAGGACATTCCACCTGACAGCGTCCACAGTGGAGACAGACCTCAACTGGAGGGAGCCACCCCTGGAGGGAACCGAGAAGATAATTTTTCGGACTATACACCATACCCTTGTCAAGAAAGATGTGCTGTCCCACAGGGCACTGACGTGCGCATGCTCTGCAGTCGATGCATAAAAAGAGATCGCTATATCCGTTTTTTAAAAGTTCACTCCTTCCATTATCATAAAAGATAACATGGAGTTCCTGGCCATTTTCGCCGGAAAGTTCGGGAAGGCTTTCGAAGTCATATTTTTCAATATCATGAGGTATAAGGTCGAGAAGAATGCTTTCAAGACCGTAAATTCCCATTGATTTTGTATGAAAAAGGGCATCCTCTTTGTTCTTTAATATTTTTTCAATACCTACTACCAGGATAATCTTCTTTGCCTGCTGCAAATCTTTGGTTATATTAGACATATGTTGTAAAAAATATACGGTGCCATCCTCTGCGGATATGGCATTAACTCCCATAATTGCAACATAATCTTTTATTCCGGATGAAGATAACCTTGTTATGCTGTGCCGTTTATCAAAGGATTCTACAAGATTCCTTCCATGCATACCGGGAAGAGACCAGTAATCTTCTACCTTTTTTTGAAATTTCCCTTCCTCAAAATTATTAAACTCTCCATAGTATCGTAAATATGTCTTAAAACCGGCAGCTTGAAGCCCAGGTCTTAATTCATTTACAACTATATTTGATTTATTTATTGATGCAAGGGTCGTATTATCGGCAATTTGTTTAATATACGATACCGCTTCTTTTGCATCCTTGGCAGAAGTAATTTTCACGCCATCATATTTACCGAGGGTTTTTTGAAGTTGTTCAATCAACGATGCATTATTACTTCTCGCATCTTCACGTATTTTCCTGAGATGTTCCTTTACAGATTCGCCTTCAATCCTCTTCTCTTTTCTGACAAATATGCCTGCTGCTCGATGTTTGCTCTGTTCGGGTGAGGGTTCAACAACTATTAAACCTGGAATATTAGCCATTATTTTTTACCCTCCCTTTCGATAAGGACTTATAGCGCTACCATATACCGAGGATATGATTTTGATAAATATTTCACAAACATACGCATTAATAAAAGTGAACAGATTTGTGTTCTCATGGTTTTTGCATTTGAAATTCTGTATGCAATCTTTATTTTCATTGCATCGTTCAATATCATAAACTAATATTTTTTATAATATATCGTATTTTATGTCAAGGAATATTTATAATTATTAATAATAAATAGCTTTTTAAGCTATCAGCCTTAAATAAATCTTGACAATATTGTTTTTCACGGGTTAATATCGTTCAATATAATGAACGTATTTACAAAGAATTTATTATTACATTATATTTTCTCAGGATAATGAACGACTACAGCGCGCCAATTATAAAAAAGGCAATCGATATTATTGTGTTAATCGGAAAAGAGAACCGGCCGCTCGGCGTTTCGGAAATTTCCAAGACTCTCATCTATAGTAAAAGCACAACATATGGAGTTTTAAAGGCACTTAGCGAAGTGGGTTTTCTATATAAGGATTCCGAAACAAAGAAATACTCAATCGGAAAAAAATTGCTGAGACTTTCAAAGATTATTTATAAAAATCAGGATATTCTTTTTATCATAAGACCATTTTTAGAAAACCTTGCTGAATTGATAGATGAAACAGTTTTCTTCGGGGTAAATGAAAATGATGCATTAAAAATACTCAGTGTTGTCGAAGCTAAAAAAAGTCTTAAGTTGTCTGCTCCGGTAGGGACAAAGATGCCCTTAACTGCCGGAGCTGCCGGAAAGGTATTTTTTTCTGCTTTGAAAAATGATGAGATAATTTCGATTTTAAATGAAAAAGGCCTGCCGAAATACACTGAGAACACTATCACAGACTTGGATGACTTTATCAGGGAAATCGAGAAGACAAGGGAATTGGGATACGGGGTTGATCTTGAGGAATATCTGAAAGGCGTCAGGGCTGTGGCAAGCCTTATTTATCAGGACAATCATCCCTTGGGCGCTATCTGGGTTGTAGGTTTTTCAAATTCGATAATTGATGAAAAACTTCAATTTATCATCAAACAATTAAAAATCACTGCGGAACGGATAAACAAAAGGATTTCATTCAGTACACATATGGATGAAGGCAGGAAGGCAAAGGAATCATGATTCTGATTACACATCATACCGGCGAACCCCACGGCATCCTGGGTGCTCAAACTGCATGTACATATATGACAACGAATTTGAATATGCCTTCAATTGTAGTGGGCATTGAGAGACAATTTTCAAAAGAACTCCTGTTGAAATTTCTTGACGATTATTATGAAGGTAAGGAAAAAATCATTGGATTCTCACATCTTTGCGGGAGAAAAGACCTTGTGGAATTAATCGGTGCTGTGAAAGAAAGGAGCTTTTTCACTATACTCGGGGGCCCGCAGGCTGAAAAGGATTATTACGGGGAGATAGATTCAGTAAACTACACAACGAGATTCAAGGGGCTGCATAAGGAAATAGACCTTGCAATTCAAGGTCCTGTTGACTACCTTAAGCAGGAGGATTTCCATTCAAAAACCGGTTGTCTCAGCTTCCCATGGGGAAAGAATATTGCCCTTAATGTTGACTGGGCAAACATGTATACCTTTACGGATGCACTGAAAAGACTCGAAGTAAAAACAGCACAGGTGTTGAATTCAATCGGTTGCCCATATGCAAAGAAGAAAAACACGGTGAGTTTACCGCTACCGGATACTATCAAAGAAAGATCATTATTCATTGATGTTGAGTCTTACGGCTGTATATTTTGCGACGTAGCAAGGGATAAAGGCTTTCACGGGCGCATTGACAGGGACATGGTATTGGCCCAAATAAAGGCATTACCCGAAGAAAACGGGAGAAAAATCCCTTTTGAGATTATAGACGAGTATCCGATTAACTCTTTGAAGCAGATAATTGATGATGCTGCCGGGGCAGACATTGAACTTTCCCGAATTGACCTTGTATGTAGAATTGATGATATAAACGCACACAAAGAACTTCTTGCTGATATTTTAAAAACTGCAAAAGAAAGGCAGCTAACAATCATGTTTTCGTCTATAGGCTTTGAGTCCTTTAATGACAAGATTCTCCGATTTCTTAATAAGGGGATAACGGTCGATGATATTGTAAAGTGCGTCGGGATTCTGCGGCAATTAAAAGACAGATTCGGTGATTCCTTACTTTACAGAAGTGATGAAGGCGCAAATCATGGTTTTATTCATCCAACCCCATGGGACGACAGCGAAACAATATCTGAAAACAATATGAACATTTTAATGTATCGCCTTTTTGACGATATATTACCGACCCATAGCGTCCCGCTGATAATTCACCACTCTTCTTACCTTGGCGATTGGATAAGACAGATTGAATCCGAGTTAAATGTAGCATTTAAAAGAGATGGTTCATGGATTGAGTGGTGGAGTTCACCGGTATCTAATGCTTAATTATACCAATTTGCCTTCAATCATATGACTTCGTTAACTCGTCGTCGCACTCCTCTATTTCAGGAACACCCGTAAACGGGTACCCGGTCGTCCCCTCCACCGGCGAAGCCGTCGTAGCAGAACCGCAAAATGTCAAGCATCTTTTTTACAATAAAACCTTTTATGATTTTTGCCGTATAGTAAGCCCCGGGGATTTTTTAGATTGAAAAGATCCCCTCCCCAAATGTTGCCCTCTACTTTTTTACGGGGGGGAGTAGGTAGAGGGCGTGGTAGGATAATGGGGAGGGGTATTATGTTTATATATCATATTTCCTTCCATTCCTTGGAAATAATATTTCCAATACAGGAAGAAGCTCTGTTTGCAACATTCTTTTTGGCACGTATGCATCCGCACCCGACGCTTCAGCATCTCTCCGGTGCACCTCATCTTCGTGTATAGTCAGCATTACAATCCTTGCATCATCATTATACGATTTTATCTGTCGTACTGCTTCAATTCCGTTCATATTCGGCAGTCCAATATCCATAATAATTATATCATGTAAATCTTTTTTTACAATAGAAACCGCTTCTTCGCCACTCCCTGCTTCTCTAACCAGAATATGCGGGAACTCAGATTCCAGCCAGTTTCTTAAAGACTTACGAACAGCTATATGATCTTCAACAATCAATATTTTATCTGACATAACTATCTGTTGATATATCTATCGCAGTATTTCCTCAGATTGTCTGTCAGGAAAGTTTGATATTTGTTGTCAGGAAAGTTTGATAAACTTTAAAGCAAGGTTAGGCCGTGCAGAATGGCAAATTTTACAAGACTTGGGAGATCATTAATGCCAAGTTTATGCATTAAACGACTCCGATAGGTTTCAATTGTCTTTGGAGAAACGAAAAGGATGCCGGCAATTTCCGCATTTGTTTTTCCATCGGCAAGCAACTGGAGTATTTCCCTCTCACGTTGGCTCAGACGTGCAAGAGGGCTTTTTAATTCGTCTACCTGGCGATGTTTTACGTACTCATCTATTACTATACCTGAGATCTTTTCACTTAGATACCGCTTGCCCATATAGACGGAACGCGCTGCATTAATCACCTCCGAGCCTGCCGATTCTTTCAGTATATAACCGGATGCGCCTGCATGGAGGCCTTGAAATATATGCTCTGGAGTGGAATACATTGAAAGAATAACTATCTTTGTAGATGGACACAGTTCAAGAATTTTTCTCGTTGCTTCAATTCCATTCAACTCAGGCATGAAAATGTCCATAATTACCACATCAGGACTGAGTTTTGCGATTTTACGCACTGCATCACGTCCGTTTGCAGCATCACCAACCACTTTTATATCAGGCTGCGTTTCGAGGAGCAGTTTAAGACCGTCACGAACAACAGAATGATCATCAACAAGAAAGACTGTAATATTCACCTTATTATCTCAATTACTACCATTGTCCCCTTGCCGGGGGCGGATTCGATGTGCAGGTGTCCGCCTATCGTTTCAGCGCGCTCGGTCATAATCATTAATCCCCAACCGCGGTAGGCGTTTCTCCTGCCAGATACTATGAGGCGATGATAGTCAAATCCAATACCGTTGTCTTTTATTATTAGCTTTACCGTCCTGTTTCTTTCTTCTATCCTGACCGCTATTTTTGTTGCCTTAGCATGTTTTGCCGTGTTGGTCAATGCTTCCTGAAAAATATGAAACATTGCCTGTTCAATACGTCTTTCGAGTCTGGGCTCCGGCTCCAGCCCCTGAACTATTACCTGAATGCCGGTTCTTCCAGCATATTGTTCTCCGTACCACTTCAGCGCCACAACGAGACCATAATCATCAAGTACAGGCGTCCTGAGCTCTGCCATCAAGTCACGGACACACTCAGCCGTTTGACCAACGAGCGCTATCGAATCATCTATATGAGACTTGATCGATTCTTTTACTTCATCGGGAAGTTTAGATTTTATTATATTAAGGTTTATGCCTATGGCGGTCAGGTTCTGTCCGAGTTTATCATGCAGCTCCTGTGCAAGTCTCTGTCTTTTGTCCTCTTCGGTTTCTGCCAGCTTTGCAGCAAGGGACTTAAGCTTTTCCTGTGATTTTTTTAACCGCTTTTCTGCTTGCTTTCGCACCGTAATATCTTCCACGATACCTTCATAATAAAGCACTTTACCATCTGTATCCCGAACAGCGCAAACATTCATAGAAACCCAGATTTTTTTCTTATCCTTTCTATAGAGCTGCATTTCAAATCCCTGCGCAACACCCTGCCCTTCAACCTGTTTCCTCCATCTTTTCCGGTCATCAGGGTTCGGATAAATCTTCAAGCTGATATCGGCGATGTCTTGTATCATATCTTCCGGACTTTCATAGGCATGTATCCTCGCCAGGGACGGATTGACATTCAATAAACGTCCTTCAGGCGTGCTTTGGAAGATACCGACCATAGCATTTTCGTAGATATTCCGGTATTTTTCTTCTGCCTCTTTTAGTGCCTTCTCGTGCTTATTCTGTTCGGTAACGTCTCTGAAGATTCCCTGAACTATAATTTTATCCGAGAATCTGATTACACTCCCTGTTATATCTACCGGGACCGTATCCCCGTTTTTTCTCAATATTATACCATTACAGAACAGCCCCGACCCTTGCCGGACTATTTCCTCGAAACACTTAAGTGTCCTTTCGATTTCTTCCTTCGGGTGTATACGGCCGATATGCAGACCTAAGAGTTCATTCTTTGAATAGCCGGTAAGTTTCTCTGCCTGTCTATTTACTTCAAGCACATTGCCGTGAATATCAACAAGCACCATGGCATCGCTTGCGCCTTCTACCAGTGCGCGATATTTTTCTTCCGACTCTGTCAACAACCTTTCCATCTTCTTACGCTCGGTAATATTGCTCATAATGCAATGAGTTTGGCTGAAGCTACCTTCGTTGTCGTATTCTATTTTTCCATCAAACGATACGATTATTATCGAACCGTCTTTCTTTACCATTTCTAATTCTATACCGTGGATCTCACCTGATTTTTTGTAGAGGCTAAAACCCTTCATAAAGCTTTCCACATATTCCGGGGTAAGAAAATCGCCAAGCCAGCGCCCCAGGATTTCGCCTCGTGAATATTCCATTATATTGAGCCACTCCTGATTAACGTCAACGATATAACCGTCTGCATTCAACGACTGATACCCCAGAGGGATCTGCTCAACGAGAAGTCTAAACCTTTTTTCACCATTGTAAAAAGAATCGGCATTTTTGTATTTTTTATCTTGTTTTTTGAGACGGTCTTTATTCTCCATAACAGGCACTGTCTGCAATATCTTCAATTTTTCTTGCAAATACAAGGTAACCGGTATGGGCAACCATCCTGTCAACAGGTCTGACCCTCTCGGCAACAGTCTTGTATCTCCGCAGCATAATTTCCAGCACTTCAATATCCCCAAAACGTTTGTTCAGTTCTTTTAAGATGTCTGTTATCTGATTTGCAGTTGGCACTATCATCCCGAGCAACCCGCTGCCTTTTAAAAGCTCACTTGCTTTATCGAAGTACATCCAGGGTTCTCTCACATCAATGAATGCAGCATCAAAACCGCCATCCTCATACTCCACAACATCGCCGCAGTAAAGCCTTGTATTATCCCATTTGGCAAAACGTTCAATGTTTTTTTTCGCATTCTTATAATGCCTCTCTTCTTTCTCAAATGAAACAACCGAGCCCCCGGGTCCAACAACACACGAAAATATAAATGTAAGAGCGCCACTGCCGGTGCCAATCTCTAACATCCTGGAGCCATGCATCAGTCCTAACCTCAAGCAGATAAATGCCGCATCCTTAGGAAAAACTATTTGAGTCTCCCTTTTTATACCGTACATTACGATATCTTCCATCGTAGGCTCGTAAATCTCATATTGACCGTATCGTATTCCAAATGGCATACCTGCCAGATCTGCAAAATTTATCATGCCGCCTTTTCCATGAAAAGATTTATCCATTTGCAACTTTTTCAAATATCTTTTATCTTTATATATAATCAAAATTAAGTCGTTTTCAGCTATTGTCTTCATGCTCACCCATTTTCCGGTTACACGCATAAACCTTTACAAGGCAACCGTTTTTATTGTTAATCTATAATAAACCATGTAACTTGTAAATAAAATTACATTTTTGTTATATCCATGGCCATTGACATGACTTACGCCTGCCTGTCAGAAGACAGATAGCCTTTCCTCCAAACAGTTTGATTGGAACGCCAGCGCGGGTACCAGGGATGCTGTGCTCATTTTAAATGCCACGGGCTTGTGCCCACGGACATTCATAGAGTTTATAAACGCTATCTGCTAAAATCGTAAACTCTGGGGTGTGGACAAATTTAGCTTTAAAATATCTTACTCATTTGATATAAACATTTAGATATAAACATTTAGATACGGAGAGGGAGGATAATTATGGATAAAATTGGAATCATAGGACTTGGCAACATGGGAGAAGCTATTGTAAAAACTCTTTTAAAAAGCGGTGCTAAAAAAGAATCGGTACTATGTTTTGAGATAAAGCCGGAAAGGGCAATGTTTATAGAAGACAGATATAAAGTAAAATTTATTGGCAGCGTCGAAGAGCTGATAAAAAAAGTAAAGTATATCATTCTATCAATAAAACCACAGGATTCTAAAAAGCTGTTAAATGACATCGCCCCTCTTATTGATGATAAAAAAATCATCATATCCATTATGGCCGGCATTACCCTTTCGAATTTGTTGTCGGCCATAGGTAAACCGATAAAAGCAATCAGAATGATGCCTAATATTTGTGTGAAAGTAGGGGAAGGCGCAATCGGCATTGCGCCAGGACCTGATATCAAGAAGGACGAACTGGAAGCAGTTAAAACCATCATTTTGCCTATGGGGAAAACAGTAGAAGTAGGGGAAGAACTGATGGATGCCATTACCGCCCTTGGGGGAAGCGGGCCTGCTTTTTTCCTGCTTTTCCTTGAAGCCATGATTGATGCAGGTGTAAAAATGGGTATTGCAAGGGATAAATCAAAGACCATATGTACCCAGGTAGTTAAGGGCACCTTAAAGATGCTGGAAGAGGAAGGGATTCACCCTACCCTGATGAAAGAGATGATCACATCTCCTGCCGGAACTACCATATCCGGCCTTGCAATTTTGGAGGAAAGCGCTTTTAAGGGAAACATCATGAAAGCAGTTGAAATATCCACGAAAAGGGCAAAAGAACTTTCATTATGATATTGAATGAATATGCCAGTAAAAGACAACAGATGGTGGATTCACAGATAGTGCCGAGAGGGATAAAGGATATCAGGATTATAAATGCCATGAAAAAGGTCCCTCGACACCTCTTCCTTGATGAAGCACTGCGGTCTCAGGCATATGAAGATTATCCATCCCCTATTGGAGAAAAGCAGACAATCTCCCAGCCCTATATTGTAGCCTTGATGACAGAATTACTCCAATTAAAAGGCAATGAAAAGATCCTCGAAATAGGTACGGGATCGGGATATCAAACAGCCGTGCTTGCCGAACTTGTTGATCAGATATATTCAATCGAAAGAATCCCGACATTAGCAAAAAGGTCAAGAAAACTACTTGATGAGCTAAAATATACAAACATAGTAATAACAATAGACGACGGCACACTCGGATGGAGAGAACACAGTCCTTATGATGGAATTATTGTCACTGCGGCAGCACCTTACATGCCAAAGACTCTTCTCGGGCAATTAAAAACAGGTTGTAAACTTGTTATCCCTATAGGCGAAGAATATATACAGGATTTAATAGTCTACACTAAAGAAGATAATGACGAGTACAGCAAGGAAAGCTATGGGGGATGCAGGTTTGTGAAACTTATCGGTAATCAGGGTTGGGAAAGTTGATAGAAGAAAAACCACAGGCAAAGTCCTCGGAATACGAAGAATTTCAGGTTGAAAAGCTCTATATGAAAGAGCTGAGGAAACTTCCTGTTATGTCGGCAGCAGAGGAAATAACATATGCAGAACAAATGACGAATGGAGACCTTGAAGCAAAGAAAAGACTTGTAGAGGCCAATTTGAGACTTGTTGTAAAGATATCAAGGAGGTATGTAAACCAGGGCTTATCGAACCTTGACCTTATCGAGGAGGGAAACATCGGTTTGATAAAGGCTGTAGAAAAGTTTGATCTGTTAAGAAAATGCAGGTTTTCCACATATGCAACATGGTGGATAAAACAATCAATAGAGAGGGCGATAGCAAATTTCTCAAGAACCATCCGTCTGCCTATACATATTTCCTCAAGGATTTATAAAATTTCAAGGATAGTGAACGATTATATGGACAAGGAGGGGAGAGAGCCCACACCTGAAGACATATCACGTGAAACGGGATTCCCCATTGATTTTGTAAATAATTTGTTCTCCATGATAATAAAAACATGCTCACTTGAAACTATTATTGATGAGGACGGCAAGCTCAGGCTCGAAGATATTTTACCGGATACCCTGTACGAAGAACCTTTAGCAGCCCTTGAACAGGCAAAAAGGGTCGAAGAGGTTGCTTCATGGGTTGACGCATTAAATAATGATGAAAAAAAGGTAATTATATTAAGGTATGGCCTTGACGGAGAGGAACCCAAGACCCTCGAATCCATTGGTAAGATCTCTGGGGTTACAAGGGAAAGAATCAGACAGATAGAGCAAAAGGCATTAATCAAACTACGCAAAACCGCTAAGAGAAAGAATATTGAAAGAGATAATATCTGATCAGGACGCTTTAAATAATTCTACAACCGATATAATAAGAAAAGGTTCAATAATTACCATAATTACATTAATAAGCAGGCCTCTCGGTTATGTAAGAGAGGCAATCCAGGCGTATCTCTTCGGCGCTACGCTGTTGGTTGACGCATTTGTTGTGGCTTTTAACTTTCCTGAATTAATTCAAACCCTTTTCTTTTCTGGTGCAACAAGTGCCTTCCTTATACCTGTATGCACAAAATACATGAAAAATGATGAAGAATACTCCAATATATATGCAACATTTATAAATCTTACTATAATTATTACACTTTTTTTATCAACAATATTCTTTATTTTCAGTAGCGAGATCATCCAATTAATAGCGCCGGGATTTGATGCTGAATCAAAAAGGATTACAAGAATCTTATTCATCATTATGATACCCGTTATCGCTCTTCACGCAATTCTGTCGGTTATAAAGGCGTTTCTTAACGCAAAGGAGCATTTTGCAGCACCGGAGATGTCGGGGATCATGTGGAACATCATCTTTATACTTGCTGCAATTATTTTCAGTAAAAAGTTTGGTATATACAGCCTCGCCGTAGGGGTTACTCTCGGCTCTGTCTCCCAGATTATTGTACAATTTCCATATTTAAGAAAATTCAATATCAGATACAGGATTGCACTTTCCCTGAACCACCCGTCTATTACAGAGGCAAGGAGACTTTTTACAGGCGCCCTTATTGCCACATCAATCGTACCTATTAATAGCTTTGTTGGTAGAATCATAGCTTCTTATCTTCCTCATGGAGAGGTAGCTTCCCTGTCTTATGCTTTTAGAATCTTCATCCTCCCTTTCAGCCTTTTCGCTGTCCCTGTTTATACGGTAATGTTTTCAAAGATTTCAAAACTGTACCATGAAAAAGACATGGGGGGCATCTATTCGCACATTGACAGCTCCTTCATCCTCTTGTGTATAACCCTGATTCCCTCTACAATACTGTTGTGCTCCACAGGGGATTCAATCATAAAGATACTTTACGAACGCGGTGCTTTTACCTCAAAAGAAACGTTAATGACCAGCAGGGCTCTTTTCGGTTATGGAATAGGGATACTCTTTTATGCACTTTCACTCTCCCTTGTAAGAGTATTCAATGCCTTACATGATATGAAAACGCCCGCAGTTATAGGCATCACCTCAATTGTTATTAATGCAATACTTGCTGCCCTGTTGATGAAACAATTTAAAAATCTTGGCATCGCTCTTGCCACGTCCATTGTTTCGCTTTACAATTTTTCAGTTCTCTATATTTTTTTAAAGAAAAAAATTAAATACAGAATGACGAGAAACACCTTCCGGCAGATAACTAAATCCTTGCTGTCCGGAATTATACTGCTATTATCGATTTTTGCGGTGAAATGCATATGGCAGGACAGGGCATATCTGACATTATCCTTGAGTGTTGTCCTGACGATTGTCACCTATTACGTTTTTTTTAGAGATTACTACCTGATGCTTATTCGCAGAAAGATATAATAAATTAATATTTATTTAGATAGTAAAATGATATAATTATCTATATTTTTATTTTGTATAATCATATTTTATTATTAGGGGAAAATAGTGTAATGCTCGCCGACAGAGACTTAAAAAGTAGAAATATCATAGCCGGAATCAAGACGGTCTATCATGACAACTACGAAAACGATGATACAAAGACTGTTAATATGGTATTGAAGGACGTTGTAGACCTCTTTAAAGGCAAAAGAAAAGGGTTCCAAAAATGTGACGTTAAATATCATAATATTTACCATACTTTACAGACAATTCCCCCTTTTGTGGAGATCATAGACGGATGGAACAAGAGCGGAAATCCCTTGAGAATTTCAAAGGAATACTTTGATCTGGGGATTGTTGCCGTTTTACTGCATGATACGGGTTATATAAAGACAGAGGACGACAATGCCGGTACAGGTGCAAAATATACGTTTACCCATATACAGAGAAGCATTGATTTTACAGATCAATATCTGCACCAGGCAGGTTTTGATGAATATAGTATTTTACACATCAAGCATGCAATCGCGTGTACCGGTGTAAATTATTCTCCTGTAGATATCCGTTTCAGCTCAGAGGAAGAACAGGTAATAGGGTATACGCTCGGAACGGCAGATTTACTGGGACAGATGGCGTCGCCCGATTATCCCCGGAAACTCCCTTTGCTATTTAAGGAGTTTGAGGAGGCATATCGTTTTGAAAACACGGAAAAGCTGCTTGGCATAGGTATAAAATTATTTAATAATGCCGATGAATTGGTAAAAAATACTCAATATTTTTACAAAAAAGTTGCAATGAACCGTTTTTTAAAAATGGGTTCCATGTATAAATACCTGACTTACCATTTTGGAACTTTAAACAACCCATATATAGAAGCAATCGAGGAAAATATCAGAAAGATACAAGCCTTATTTCCATAATTCAAATATACCGTATCATTACATTGTAATACTCAATTCAGCAAGGATGTTTAAAACCACAATCAGGGTAAACAACAACTGTCCGTTGGTGCGCGGAAGTTTGACATCCAGTCCATTCTTTTCTATACTATGTTATAAGAAATAACTGGATATTCCCGGTTAAAATGAACGAAAGGACATACAAATGAAAAAGATTGCTATATTCATCGTAGCTTTTGTGTCAATTTATGCGTTGACAAGCCTCTCGCTTAATGCCGGAGAAAATAAAGACAGTAAGCCTTTGCCTGTCGTAAATTTCGGGACACTTCCCGTTTTGCAGGCACTGCCGCTTTTCGTTGCAGTGGAAAAGGATTTTTTTAAAGAACAGGGGTTATCCGTAAACCTTGTCAGATTTAATTCTGCTATGGAAAAAGATGTGGCACTCTCTGCAGGACAGATCTCCGGGTATTTCGGCGATATGATGACTCCTATGGTATTGAATGCCAATAAGACACCTGCAAAAATGATTGCCACAATATTTAACACATCAAAAACACAACGCATGTTTGCAATTATTGCCTCGCCAAAGCACTCAAATAAATCAATTTCCGAGATATCCAGGGAGGGGATTGCAGTAAGCTCTAACACCATTTTAGATTACCTTATGACAAAGCTTTTAAAATCAAAATCTAATCAAACAGAAAGCGTAAAACAGATAGAGATAAAAAGCATACCAATCCGCCTGCAAATGCTGCTCTCAGGCCAGATACCGGCAGCAATGCTTCCCGAGCCCCTTGTAACCCTTGCCGAGCAGAAAGGCTGCAAGGTCTTGATTGACGATGCAGGAGCTGATGCGTCCGCTACCGTACTTGTATTTAACGAAAAGTTTCTTGCAGATTATCCTGATGTTGCAAGAAGGTTCCTAACAGCGGTAGAAAAAGCTTCACAATATATAAACAGGCATCAAGATGAAGTCCGCTCGATCATGAACCGTGAATGCAGGGTTCCGGATCCTCTTCAAAAAACATTTCCCATCCCCGAATTCCGGAAACTCACTACACCTGATTATAATCAAGTTATGGACGTATATCAGTGGTTGAGAGGGAAAAAGATTATAAAAACAGAAATGACATTCAAGCAAATGGTGGGTAATGGCTACCTCCCATGACCTTTTAAGACTCGATAATATAAAAAAAACATTTCTTAATGCTGATGAGTCAAAAACCGTATTGGAGGGAATCAATCTCAGGCTTTCAAAGAGTGATTCCTTTTCTATTGTCGGCCCCTCAGGGTGCGGCAAGACAACACTTCTGCTGATTACGGCAGGACTTCTCCCTCCAACAGAAGGCAGCGTATGGATGGATGACAGTCCGGTAAATGCACCAAACAGAAAGATCGCGCTTGTACTGCAGCATTACGGACTATTCCCCTGGAAAACTGTAGCAGCCAATATTATGCTGGGGGCTCACCTGCAAAAGATTAAAATTGCTGAGGAGGAGTTGATTACTATAAAACAAAAGCTGGGCATTGAAGATATTGACCACCTTTACCCCGGACAGTTAAGCGGAGGGCAGCGCCAACGCGTTGCCCTTGCAAGGGCAATTATTCTTCACCCGTCACTTTTGCTTCTTGACGAGCCCTTTGCCGCAATCGATACGATTACCCGTGAACGCTTGCAAAATAGACTTCTTACAATATTTACCCAAAGGAAGTTCAGCTTCATCATAGTAACTCACAATATTGAAGAGGCGGTTTTTCTCGGGCGCAAAATTATGGTGCTTGATAATCAGGGGGCCGGCATAAAGACCGTTATTGAGAACCCAGAAATGGGAAGCCTTGAATACCGGAACAAACCTTCATTTTTTGAACGATGTCTTGAATTACGTAAAATACTTGAGAAATTTGCATGAAAAAAAGGCAGATCATTACATATGGCATAACGGTAGTCCTTGTTTATGCATTCTGGTACGTTCTTTCTTTAATACTCGGCAGTACAATACTCCCTGACCCGATATCGGTATTTATTCAAGGTTTTCGGGAGATCGGGGAACACAGCTTCTGGGAACATGTGCTGGCAAGCGCTTTTCGCATTATTACCGGGCTTCTTATTGCCTTTTTCACAGCAACCCCCCTGGGGCTTCTCCTTGGGAGTAACGATAAGCTCGACCGCCTGTTTTCGCCGTTAATATATCTTGGATACCCGGTGCCGAAGATTGTCCTTATGCCTATTATCTTCGTTGTTTTCGGGCTTGGAGATGCAGCCAAAATTGTTCTTATCACCATGATTATCTTCTTCCAGCTTCTAATAACAACCCGCGATGCTGCACGTACAATAGATAAGGAGGTAATCTACTCGCTCCGGTCGCTCGGCAGCCGGCAATGGGATTTTTACCGCCATGTGGTATGGCCGATCAGCCTTCCAGGTATCTTTACTTCACTGCGTATAGTTACAGGCACGTCCATTGCAGTGCTCTTTTTTGTCGAATCTATCGGGACAAATATGGGGCTTGGATTTTATATAATAGATGCCTGGGGAAGAGCGGATTATACAACTATGTTTGTCGGTATTATTGCATTATCTTCTATCGGCATTGTAATCTATGAGATATTTGACCTCCTTGAGAGAAAAGTGTGCAGATGGAAAAACGTCTGAATAAACAATATCCTTCAGTATCTATGGTTACCGGGACGGAACACGCCGGCATGGTTAAAGAAATCTTTTCCACCATAACAAAGCGATACGATTTTTTGAACCATTTTCTCAGCATGAGGCGTGATGTTGCCTGGCGGCGTTTTACCGTAAAAAAAATGAGATTTTTTCTCACTGGCCGTTTTCTGGATGTGGCCTGCGGCACATCCGATCTTGCCATTATGACTGCAAAGAGATTTCATGATGTACAATCAACAGGTGTAGATTTTGTCCAGGCCATGCTCGTTGCCGGCCGGAAAAAAATTTACCGTAAAGGACTTGGGCAGGATATCAACTTAGCCAATGCAGATGCCCTCAGCCTTCCTTTTAAAGACAATACCTTTGATGTTGCAGCCATCGCCTTCGGCATAAGGAATATCCCCGATAGAACGGCGGCTTTGGGAGAGATGATACGTGTAATAGTGCCGGATGGACAGGTAATGGTTCTTGAAATGACATATATCCGGAACCGTTTATTTAAAAGACTCTACCACCTGTATCTAAATTTTATATTGCCTGGTATTGCAGGTTTGCTGTCTTTTAATCCTGCTGCCTACCTGTATCTTGCCGACTCGATCATGAATTTCCCTTCACCGGAACGGTTTGCAGGCTTAATGGGAGAGGCAGGGCTGACAGAGGTAAAAAAATATAAACTTACATTCGGTATCACCTATCTTTATACTGGGATCAAACCGGGGAACGGCAAGTCGTGAGCAATGAAACACTGAAGGCCTGGATCCAGGCGAGCCGTCCGCCTTTTTTCATCGCCACCCTCGCCCCGCTTTTGATCGGGTGGATGTCTGCAAAGGCTTATGGCCTGCATCTTGACAAGTTTTTCCTGGTTATTTTTGGATCGTTTATTGTCCATCTTGTTACCAATCTTGCAAATGACTATTTCGATTATATAAAAGGCGCTGATTCAGGTGAATCAATAGGCGGCTCCCGTGTCATACAGGAGGGCAAAATCTTGCCTGATGTATTATTGAAGGCGATCATCATTTTATACTGCATTGCCTTCCTGATTGCCTTTACCATCATGTTCAGCTTTAACCTCTTTGCGATCCTTCCTTTGGTTCTTTTTGCCGCTTTTAGCAGTTTCTTTTATGTAGCGCCACCGATCCGGTATGGATACTACGGACTGGGTGAACTTTTTGTCGGGATAAACATGGGGCCGATCATTGTGGTAGGAACTTATTGGGTTATTGCAGGCCGGTTTGACTGGGCGCCCTTTTATCTGTCCTTGCCTGTCGGGCTGATGGTCGCCTCGATCCTGTATTATCAAAGCCTCCCTGATATGAAAACCGACCTTGCTGCGGGTAAATATACCCTGGCTGTAAGACTCGGTAAAAGAGGTGCATTTGTCGGCCTTATTGTTTTCTGGGTTTTGATTTATCTGGCTGTTATAGCCCTGATACTTACAAATGCACTCTCATGGTATGCCCTGATATGCCTTGCAAGCATCCCTGTATGCGTAAAAATGATCCGGACGGTCAAGAATACAGAAGATTGGGTACTTCTCGACCAGTATGGCAGGTATGTAAGGATACTCTACGGCCTCAATAGCATTGCCATAATTTCAGGGCTGTTTAAATAATTGTTCCAATATCTTCTTCATTTCTACTTTAGGGCACGAATTCCGGTTTGCACAGATATTTTTCACTGCTTTTGACGGGCATTTCTTGTGAACATTTATGTTGAAATATTTGAAATCATATGATATTTAATACATGATTTCAAATTAGCACGCCTTTCAATTGGGAATAGGGTGCGGGTAAATCTGTCTATTTCCAAAGTGCGAAAAGCGGAAGTATAAACTAGGAGGATACATGTCTAATTTAACCATCAAACAGTTACTCGAAGCAGGCGTCCATTTCGGACATCAGACAAAAAGGTGGAATCCGAAGATGAAACCTTATATTTTCGGTGCGAGAAATGGCATATACATTATTGATCTTCAGCGGACATTAAAAATGTTCAAAGAAGCATACAATTTTGCAAGGGAAGTAGCTTCCCGGAATGAGTATATCCTTTTCGTGGGCACCAAGAAACAAGCACAGGAAGGAATCAAGGAAGAAGCAAAAAGATGCGACACATTTTATGTCAACTCCAGGTGGCTTGGCGGAACAATGACAAACTTTCAAACCATGAAAAAAAGCCTCGAAAGACTAAGAAAGTATGAAGAAATAAAAGGGAGTGACATCATAAAGGCCCTTTCCAAAAAAGAGGCGATAGGCATAGACAGAGAAATTGCGAAACTTGAAAGGAATATCGGCGGCATAAAAGGTATGGATCGGCTGCCTGGCGCTGTTTACGTCGTAGACCCGAAAAAAGAGTACATTGCAGTAAAAGAGGCAAGGAAACTTGGCATTCCAACGATTGGCATCGTTGATACAAACTGCGATCCCGATGATATAGATTATATTATACCCGGAAATGACGATGCAATCAGGGCTATCAAACTCATCACCATGAAAATTGCAGATGCAGTTCTCGAGGGAAAGGCGCTGTATGTGGAAGAGTTCCAGGGTAAAGATGAGACAGGAGAAGAACCGAAACCTTTTATAGACGAAAGCATACTTATAGAAAAATATGACGATGATGACCTCGAGGAAAACCAGTAAGGAGGAAGCTGATGGAGATAACAGCAGAACATGTTAAAAAGTTGAGAGAGAAAACGGGCGTAGGCCTGATGGATTGTAAAGAGGCATTAAAACACTCAGATGGCGATATGGAAAAGTCCATTGAATATTTAAGAGAAAAGGGTCTTGCAAAGCTACAGAAACGTTCAGGAAGGGCTGCATCAGAAGGCGTAATAGCCTCTTATATACATACCGGTGCAAAAGTCGGTGTTATGGCAGAGGTGAACTCTGAAACGGACTTTGTTGCAAAAACAGATGAATTTCAGGACTTTGCAAGAGATATTGCAATGCAGATTACGGCCGCTACCCCGATTTATATAAAAAGGGAGGATGTTCCGGAGGAAGTAAAGGAAAAAGAGAAGGCACTTTACCGCAGACAGGCCCTTGACTCGGGCAAGCCGGAGAAGATTGTTGATAAGATCGCCGAAGGGAAGATGGAAAAATATTATCAGGAGGTATGCCTCCTTGATCAGTCCTTTATTAAAAATCCCGATATAACGGTAAAAGGGCTTCTTGAAGAACTTGTTATAAAGCTGGGAGAGAATATTGTTATCAGGAGATTTGTGAGATTCCAGCTCGGCGAGACCGTCGAAGAATAACATGACCTATAGCAGAATTCTTTTAAAATTAAGCGGAGAAGTCCTTATGGGTGGAGAGGGCTTCGGTATAGACGCTGATATAGTCAGAGAGATAAGTTCCCAGATTAGAGATATTGCAGACCTCGGGATTGAGATTGCTATTGTAGTAGGCGGCGGGAATATATATCGGGGAGGCAAGGCTGAAAAACAGGGTGTTGACAGGGTAACCGGCGATTACATGGGCATGATTGCAACTCTGATAAATGCCCTTGCGCTACAGGAAGCGCTTGAAAAAATGCATGTCCCCACACGGGTCCAGAGTGCCCTGGAGATGAGAGGGATTGTAGAGCCCTATGCACAAAGAAAGGCATTAGAGCATCTTGAAAAGGACAGGGTTGTGATTTTTGCCTGCGGTACGGGGAACCCTTTTTTTACTACAGATACTGCCGCTGCCTTACGGGCACTGGAGGTTGAAGCTCAGGTGATTTTTAAAGCAACAAGGGTTGACGGCGTATACGATAAAGACCCTGAAGTATATGAAGATGCATTGTTTTTTAAGGAAATTACCTATTCCGATGTGTTGAACAAAGGTCTAAAGGTAATGGATGCAACAGCCATAACCATTTGCAGGGAGAATAACCTGCCTATTATTGTGTTCAACATAAAGAAAAAGGATAATTTAAAGAAGGTGGTTCTGGGAGAAAATATCGGAACAATTGTCAAGGGGGTATTATGAAGAGTGAGATTATGAGCGAGCTTGAAGATAAACTGGATAAATCACTTGCCACGTTTAACAAGGACCTGTCTAAACTCAGAACAGGTGTGGCATCTGTATCTCTTCTCGAAGATATCCGGGTTAGTTACTATAACCAGCCTACTCCTTTAAATCAAGTGGCAGCAATAGGCGTACCTGACAGCAGAACTATAACAATACAGCCCTGGGAGGTGTCTATCATAGGTGAAATAGAAAAGGCAATCCAAAAATCGGATATCGGAGTCAATCCTATGTCTGATGGAAAGATGATACGTCTTTCGTTTCCCAAGTTGACAGAAGAGCGCAGGCGCGAGTTGGTAAAATTTGGCGGGAAGATGCTTGAAAGCACAAAGGTTGCCATAAGGAATGTCAGAAGAGACATGAATGAAAAGTTGAAGAAGATGGAAAAAGACAAACTCCTGTCACAGGACGATCTCCACAAACATCAGGATGATATACAAAAAATTACAGATAAATATATCCAGATGGCAGAGAAAATCTATACTGATAAAGAAAAAGAAATCCTGGAAATCTAATATCTCCAATGCAAAATATCGAGATCAATAAACTTCCAACCCACGTAGCCATTATAATGGATGGAAACGGTAGATGGGCAAAGCTCCGCAACCTTCCAAGGGTGGAAGGACATCTTCAGGGTATGGAATCTGTCAGGGATGTGGTAACTACAACGAGGAACCTCAAGATCCCATATCTGACGCTTTATGCCTTTTCCAAAGAGAATTGGACAAGATCCGAAGATGAAGTAAAGAGGCTGCTTGAGATTCTGGGCGTTTATCTTCAAAATGAATTGCCTCTTATGATGGATAAAAACATAAGGTTTAATGTAGTCGGAAACTTAAAAGATTTTCCGAAGAGGTTACAGCATCATATAAAAGATGTAATGGATAAAACAGCCGGTAATACATCGCTTACCCTCAGCATCGCCTTAAGCTACAGTGGAAGGGAAGAGATAGTAAATGCCGTTAAATTGATTCTGGAAGATGCAAAAAAAGGCGCTGTTAAAAGAATCAATGAAAATGTCTTTTCCAGATATCTATATACCAGGAATATGCCCGACCCTGATCTTCTTATAAGGACAAGCGGAGAGATGAGGATAAGCAATTTTCTGCTCTGGCAGATTGCATATACAGAGCTTTATGTGACGGACACGTTATGGCCTGATTTTGGAAAAGAAGCATATATTGAGGCATTGAAAGCGTATACCCGGAGAGAGCGAAGATTCGGGAGTACAAAATAATCCCCAGGTTGTTTTGGAGCCTCGCATGTCTTTGAAATTAAATAATTGCAGCTTAAAGGAAAATTAGAAAGTGGGAGAATTAAAAAAAAGGGTAATTGCAGGCATTCTTCTTGCTCCCATTACTGCATTTTTATTTTATATTTTACCACTTAAATGGTTTTTTGCGTTTTTAGCCATAATTGCTGTTCTTGCAGCTTTTGAATGTATCACAATGGTGAAAATACCGGGTAAACTTCTGCCGTTATTCATTATTATCGTCAGTCTTGTCCCTCTCTATTATAAATGCTATCAGGTATATTTCATGTGGCTTATTGTGTCACCTATGATTTATCTTTTTGCCGGACTTGCAGCCGGAAGAGGGGAAAAAGAAGACATAAACAAGGAAATCATACAGACAGTCACAGTTGTTCTGTTTAGCGAAATATTTATCATCCTTCCCCTTTTTTATATCTACCTGTTAAAAGAGTTGAACAACTATTTACCCTTAATCCTCCTTTTTACGTTGTGGTCAAGCGATACATGCGCCTACTTTGCAGGAAAAACATTCGGGAAGATCCCCCTTGTACCTCAAATCAGTCCGAAAAAAACATTCGAGGGGCTGCTGGGCGCCATATTCGGCAGCATGCTCATCATTGTTTTGACAAGTTGTTTGTCGGGTTTAAGTTTAACAAAGTCGCTTATTATCGGAGCTTTAATTGGTCTGCTTGGTCAGCTCGGTGATATATTTGAGTCCATCGGCAAGAGAGTGTCTGGCGTAAAAGACTCATCATCCCTGATCCCCGGGCACGGAGGCATACTTGACAGAATGGACAGCTTTATTTTTACCGCACCGTTTCTTTACAATATATATCTGACAGGTATCTAAGGAGATATGAAAAAGAAGATCGCAATACTCGGTTCAACAGGCTCTATCGGGCGGGCAACACTTGAGGTCATAGATAACCAGAGAGATACCTTCGAGGTATTCAGCCTTGTCTGCAAGGGGAATACAGAGTTATTTAATAAACAGATAGAAAGATTTAAACCGAAATATGTATGTATCTACGAAGAATCTTTAAAAGGAAAGGTGCGTTTTGATCGGAAGAGGCTTTTTACCGGTATTAACGGGATAAATGAGATAATCAACATGGAGGAAGATATAGTAGTAAATGCCATGCCCGGCAGTATCGGTCTTGAACCTACAATCAGCGCTTTAAAGGCAAAGAAGATCCTTGCTCTGGCAAATAAGGAGAGCCTTGTTATGGCAGGCAGAATTGTTTCAAACCTGCTCAAAACGCATGGATCAAAACTCATCCCCGTTGACAGTGAGCACTCTGCTCTTTTTCAAGTCATGAAAAAGATAAGAAGACATGAGTTGAAAACCATAATCATCACGGCTTCAGGAGGCCCTTTCAGGGAGCACGGAAAAACCGCTCTGGCAGATGTGAAGCCGGAAGAAGCGCTTAATCATCCTACCTGGAAAATGGGGAAAAAGGTGACACTCGATTCGGCAACATTGATGAATAAAGGCCTTGAGGTGATAGAGGCACGCTGGTTGTTTAATATTAAGCCTGAATTTATCAGGGTTCTCGTCCATCCTGAAAGCATCATCCATGGGATGATTGAGTGTACTGACGGCGCCATGATTGCATATATGGCGCATCCTGACATGAAAATCCCGATTTCTTTTGCCATCAATGAGGGGAAGATTCGCAGCCTTCCTTCTGTCCGGTTAAACCTTGAAGATTTGCACAAATTGACATTTTATCCGCCTGATATGGATAGATTTCCATCACTCAGGCTTGCCTTTGATGCGCTTCGCGCAGGAGATAGTGCCCTTGTTACACTGAATGCTTCAAACGAGGTCGCCTCCGAAGCATTCATAAACAACAGAATCCGGTTTACTGATATCCCTGTTTTTATAGAACAGGCTCTTGAACGTCATCCGGCATTACCGGTGATTGAAGATATTGAAACCATATGGGAGATACATAATTGGGCAAAGAAATATACGGAAGAAATAATAAAGGGGTCAGGGGTCAGGGGTCAGGGGTCGGCATAATTTTTCTGCCTTCAATACCGGATTACAAATACTTGATGCCCGATTATCTAAATATGAGAGGTCAATAATATGGTTATTAACATAATTTATGGTTTTATCGCACTGAGCCTCCTGATACTTGTACATGAGCTCGGTCATTTTCTTGTTGCAAGATGGGCAAATGTAAAGGTTCTGTCGTTTTCGCTGGGTTTCGGGAAAAAACTCCTGAGTTTTAAAAAGGGCGAGACAGAATATGCCTTATCTGCCATCCCTCTTGGCGGATATGTAAAGATGCTCGGTGAAGCGCCGGGAGAAGAGGTGCCGGAAGAAGAAATATCCCGGTCATATTCGAACAAGCCGCCTCTTGTGAAGATGCTCATAGCCTTTATGGGTCCCTTTTTCAACATACTCTTTGCCCTTGTCCTTTTCTACTTTGTATTCCTGAGCGGATACTCCGTCCTTTCAACAAAGGTAGGAAGCGTAGACAAGAATTATCCTGCTTATGCAGCAGGCATCAGGGAAGGGGACACCCTTTTGGCCATCGACGGTAAAAGCATTGCCGAATGGTCGGACCTCATGGATGCCATGGCGCAAACCGGTTCGCAACCTATAAAGGTGACTGTGAAAAGAGACGGAAATTTATTTGATATATCACTGACCCCGAAGGAGATGGAAAGTAAAAACATCTTCGGAGACACGATCAAGAGAAAGGTCATAGGCGTCGCAGCATCGAATGAATTTTTTGTAAAAAAGGAGACGGTTTCAGGCGCAGCAGTAAAGGCTGTTTATCAGACGTACAACCTTACAAAGATAACTATAGTGGGAATTGTCAAATTGATAGAGGGAAGTATCTCTCCGAAGCAAGTCGGCGGGCCCCTGCTTATTCTTGAGGTGGCCGGCAAACAGGCAAAGGAAGGTAAAAAAAATCTCATATACTTTATTGCAATAATCAGTATCAACCTTGCGGTTATTAATCTCCTCCCTATTCCCATTCTTGACGGGGGTCATATCCTGTTCCACGTCATAGAGCTTGTTATAAGAAGAAGGGTGTCACAAAAGTTTATTGAAATTTCTCAGAAGGTCGGTATGGGAATTCTAATTGCTATTATGTCACTTGCCTTCTTTAACGATATTACGAGGATGTTTTTTGGAAAATAGGATTGTCCTCGGGATAGATAATTCCATGGATTTTCTGAGCATTGCCCTGTCTATTGAAGAGAGGCTCATCGAAGAAAGACAAACAAAAAAACGCCGTCAGAGATACTGCCTGTTGAAATATCCCATATACTTTCCAATAATGGCTATACGATAAATGATGTACATCTTGTGGCTGTAACACTGGGGCCCGGTTCATTCACCGGTATACGGGTCGGCCTGGCTTTCTGCAAAGGGCTCAATGCAGGCGGTAACATCCCCATAGTCGGCGTGCCGACCCTTGATGTGCTTGCATCGCCTTTTTCGTTTATGGAGGGGTACTATATTTGTCCGCTTATAGATGCAAAAAAGGGCGAGGTTTTTGCTTCCCTGTATCATATGTCCGGCGGGTGCGTGCAAAGGCTTACCGATTATTGTTCAATTAAGCCCGAACACTTGGCGGACATCATTAAAACACCCTGTATATGCTTCGGTACCGGTACAGCCCTCTGTGAGCCCTTTCTTTCCGGCATGCATGATGTTCTGACAATCAGAGAAGGCTTTTTACAGATTTCGGGCGAAGCGCTTGTCAAAGAAGGGTTAAAAAGAGAGGAAATATCAGGCAAAGGCTCCCTTGACCCCATCTACTGCAGAAAATCTGAAGCAGAAATAAAGTTTAATGTAACGGTTAAATAGTTTCCATCCGGAAACTCCATACGAGAAACTATTGGTTCCCGAATGGGAAAGTTCTGCGGCTTTGCAATAAGCCTTTAAATAAGACGTTTTAGTGTTGACACAACTTGCTCTTCTTGTTAGCCTTTTAAATTAGTTTTATTTATTTTATAAAAAACCAGGAGGGTACTGAATATGAGGTCTGACGGCAAAGTAGCAAGAATAACAGAGGTGGTTTCCAGTTCACCTAAAAGCTTCGACGATGCAATTATGGTCGGTTTCAAAAGGGCTTCTAAGACGCTGAGAGGTATAACCGGCTTAAAAGTAAAAGACCAACGCTGCAAGGTGGAAGACGGGAAAATTATTGAATACAGGGTTACTCTTGAAGTGCTCTTTATATTGGAAAGCTAACTCATACCAATTCGGTTTCATGCATAGAACGAGGCAACGACGACGAGCCGACGCAGGCGTACTACCAGTACGTCGAGGAGTGCGAGGAGGAGGCAACGAAGTTATATGATTGAAGGCAAATTGGTATCACGCGGCATATATATTAACCGCGCAGGCCGCCGTTATCCGGGCAGCCTTTTATATGCCAGAGGAATAGCTTTGTATAGTAAGTATATGACCTCTTTAATTTATCTTTAACCGGGAAAAAGGGCAGAGTTGAGAATATTATGAGGAATATGCAACACTTTGTGAACCTGACAGCTTTAAAAGTCATGTAATATAAGCAAGTGTGGTGCTTTCTGATAAATTTATAAAGAGATATATTGTATTCTATTCTGCCCTTGACCCAGTTTTTTGCGACTGTTTTCCCCTGCAAGTGAATAACCTTTGCATGAGGATAAAAAACAACCCTGAACGTTTTGCCCTCTGTTCCAAACTTTATCTTCCTTGTCCTTAAACAAAGATCTGTTTCTTCAAGGAAGAAGAAGAACCTGTCATCAAAAGCCCCAAGAGATTCCAGCACGTTTCTTCTTATCAAAACAGCAGCGCCGATGAGGGAAGGAACGTCAAGCGCAGAGGACGGGGCGCGTAACGCAGAAGGTCTGGCAGAAATTGTTTCAGGAGATAGAAATTCAATAAGCGCTCGTGGAAATATCTCAGAAACCAAAGAGGGGGCAAATGCAAACGAGCGCTGAGGACTCATATCAGGATAAACAAGCTGGGGGCCACATATCCCGATATCCGGGTTCTCCTTCATTAAGTCAAGTATCTTTAATATTTCACCCTCGATGAGAAGTGTATCGGAATTCAAAAAAAGTATATATTCTCCAACAGAATGAAAAAAACCCTTGTTGACAGCAGCAGCAAACCCTTCATTCCTCTCGTTTTTGATATATAAATAACCGGGGAAATCCTTCTTTACCATGTCGCCGGTTCTGTCGGCAGACGCATTGTCCACGACAATTACCTCTTTTAAGAGCGGCTCCAGCATTTTATCTTTTTTGATTGAGGATAAAAGATTTTTGAGAAGTGCTTCTGTATCCCTGGTTGTTATAATAATGGAAAGCACCGGGTTTGCCTTAACTTATTCCTTTTTTTTCGGCCTTATTATGCTGCAGGCGACAAGACACATCCCGCATTCAGCACACAGGCCTTCATCAATAACAACCTTATGTTTTTCATCGTTGAACAACATGGCGGGACAATCAAGAAGTTTAATACAGCGCTTACATCCGATACAATCCTCTTCCAGGGCTATCCTGTCAAATGTGCCTGTATATTTCACTTTTGTATGAAGCAGGCATTCCCTTCTCGCAATGATCACCGCAGGGCCATTACCATTTTTACTGAGATAGGTCTTTGCCTCCTTTATTGTGTTTATCATATGGGGTATGTCATAGGGATCGAGAATTTTCAAAAACTCAACACCAAAACCTTCTATGATATTTTCTATCAGCACCCGGCGTCCCTGAGTACCGTCTGCCATAATGCCTGTTTGTGGAGTCGGCTGCATGCCTGTCATTGCTGTGGTGCCATTGTCCATGATAACAAGTATAAACCGCTTTTGTTTTTTTACCGCATCGTAGAGGGGGGACAGACAGGCGTGAAAAAATGTCGAATCCCCGACAGAGGCAAGGATGGGTATAATTTCTCCATCCTGATTAATGGTATCGTAGAAACCCGAAGCCATGGTAACTCCGGAGCCCATATCAAGACAGGTGTCTACAGCTCCCTGTGAGATGCCCAGAGTATAGCACCCGATATCGCCCGGAAAAATTGCCTCAGGATATGCCTGTCGCATTGCAAAGAAAGAGGCCCTGTGTGAACAGCCGGCACATAATTTCGGGGGCCTCGGCGAAAACTGTACACCTTTCAGCGATTCGTCTATCAGGGGATCAGGCGTAAATATGTTTGTCCTTATTCCTGAATCTGCAGCAGTCCTTCCTACCACATCTCTAACAATATCATAGGTCAGCTCACCGGCATCAGGAACGTAGCCGTTTGATCTTCCATAAATTTTATTTCCATTATCAATAAGCGCTTCCAGGACAGTGTCCGGTTCTTCGAGCACCAATATCCTGTTCATATTATCAATAAATTTATAAAGCTCAATGTTTTCGTTTTCTTGTTCCAGACTTTTTGATCCTTGACCGGGGACAGGGGGCCGTGCATTCGGTATCTTAATAACTTTATAGACAGGGACAACCGTTTCAAGGCCAAGCTCTGATATGACATCCGAGACGATGGAATAGCTCATGCCTGAAGCGATAATACCAAGCTTAACGGGTGCAGGACTGATGGCATTGAGCACAGGATATGGAGCGCTTACGCCCTCCATCAGGACGACATGCCTCGTGCCCGGTGGATAAAGCGGTACTGCTTCTCTTGAATGGCTCACCCTGTGGGTAGACCTTAATATTACAGGGGTGTGTTTTTCAATGGAATACTGTAAAGCAAAATAGGCAACATCAGACGCTTCTTTCGGCGAAGCCGGGTCAAAGACAGGGATATCAAATAACGTGGCAAGAAGCCGCGTATCCTGTTCGGTCTGTGAAGATTGCGGTCCCGGATCATCGCACGATATTATTACAAGGGCGCCTTTTAACCTTTTTCTTCTTGCGTTTAAAAGCGGCGGAAAGGCAACATTCAATCCAACCTGTTTCATCATACATGCAGCCTTTTTGCCTGCCGAGGCTGCGCCAAAGGCTGCTTCAAGGGCACATCTTTCGTTGACAGACCATTCTGTGAGGATATTACCTTTTTCTCTCCTGTTAAATTCTATGATACCCGGTATGATTTCCGAGCTCGGTGTTCCGGGATATGCTGTTGCAATTTCTAATCCTGCCTCTACAAGGCCTCTTGCTATCGCATAATTACCGATCATTACTTCCATAGTTACGTCCTTTATCACAAAACCTCCATATGCTAAGGCTTCCTAATGTTTCTGTCTTTAGCAATCGTATAACCCAGGTCAAAGACCTCCAGGTTTTTTTCTAAAAACTTTCCCTTCGTCCTTTCCCTGATTGTTTCCCTGATGCTCTCAACATTATAGGGCTCAACAGCCAAATAAGAGAAGAAACCAAGGAGAGCCATGTTTGATGCCTGAAGCATGTTCTGTTCCGCTGCAGCACCATCAGCATTGACAAGAAGGCATGTAATGTTCCTTTTTGAAAGCATATTGTCAACCTCTGCCGGGAGGATATCTTTTCTGGTATTAACTATTGCCAGACCGCCTTTTTTCAGAAAGCCGAGGTTGCGGTAAAATTCACTTTCCTCAAAGGAAATGAGTATGTCGGCATTCTCTTTTCCTATCAGCGGACTTTTAAAATTACCGATCTTGACAAGTGAAACAACGGAGCCTCCCCTTTGGCTCATGCCGTATTCATCTGATACCAGCGCATGATGTCCTGCACTGATTGCCGCTTCAATCAGGATTGTAGATGCGAGCAGCACACCTCTTCCACCTATGCCTGCGCAAACAATTTCAAGTTTCACAGCGCCTCCCTGTGAAAATAGCATAAAACTTTTATCTGACGATTCTCAATTCTACATTCTACATTCTCAATTCTCAATTGCATCATCATAATATCCCCCTGCAAAAAAGCACGGTCAAGCTATCTGCATCGCAAAAACGTTCTATTTCCGAAACGTTCTCTATATGAAAAAAGTTGTGAAACCCACACCCCTCCATGATCTTTTTAATCTCATTTTCCTTTTCGTTCGTCAGGATTAAAAGTACATAAGATGAGTTGTTATAAAGTGTATTTACAAAGGCAGGCATCCCTGAATGAAAGAAGTGGTCTTCGAAAGTAATGGCAAGGATTTTTTTATCAGGATCGGTTTTTTTGATGCCGTGTGCCATGCTGATTGAAGAAGCGCCGCCGAGCGTATCCCGTACCACCTCGAAGCCATACATGGTTTCCTGCGGTTTTGTCCACTCAGGCATTCCTTCGATGTGCTCTGCTATTACTTTTGTCCTGTCCCGTATCTGTAATTCAATGGCCGGGTACTCCCCTTCGATCACGAATACCTTATCCATCTGTTCTATGAAAGCATCCACCAGCTTTGTAGGCAGTGGGTAAACTGTTGAAATATATAAAACGCTTGAATCTTCCCCGTAAAATTCCGCATACGAACGCTTATCGGTAATAACCCCTGTCTTCCCCTGCATAATCTTCAGAGTATTCCCCTCATATTGTTCAAATTCTGCCCGGATTTTCTCCGTCTTTTCATTGAGCAGTTTGTGCAACTGATACCTGAACTTTGGTGTGGCTGCCCAGCGCGCAGGGTTTTTTATAAATGTTGAATGTTGAATGTTGAATGTTGAATTTTTATCTGACTGTACTGTCTCTATTGTTGACTGATCACTTGGGTTCTCATTCTTCGACATTTGACATTTGACATTTGACCCTTGAAAACCCCCTTCATCGAGTGCTGCCTGGATAATAACGGGAATTTCGTACTTCTCTGACAGATAATATCCGAACTCCACGGAACGGGCCAGTGCAACAGATCCTTCTGCTACTATAATGGGTAATTTTGAAAAAAGCCCCATTGGTGTCACTTCCTCTTCGGTCTCCTGAAGGCAAAGAATAAGAAAACCGCCGACTGTGCCGGTGTAGGCGGAACTCATTAAAGGATCTAACGCTTCATATAGGCCTTCTGTTGAAAAAACACATGCAGTCCTTTCTGCAACCATACCACCCGTCAAAGCAAGCTCATAGGCTATTTTTTCATTTATTGAAACTTCGGAATAAAAGGCGGGATTTTCCTTTTTCAATGCCTCAAGGGCATGTCCCGCTGCCCTGTTTGTCGTATATATGAGCCGCGCACCGTTATCTATGAGCAATCTGCATATTTGTTTATACATGGCTTATATCCTCTGCAATACGATTGATGATATATGCTTTTGTCTCTCTCATGCCATCTTCCTTAATATCTCTATACCCTTCAACAGGTTCTCGTCGCTGGTAGCGAATGAAATACGCACATTTGACTTCCTGCTTGAAAAAACACTTCCCGGTATTATAAACAGGTTATTTTCCAGGGCCTTTTCGACAAATTTATCGCCGTCCCCACCGGGAACCTCGGGAAAAATAAAAAAGGCCCCTCCGGGTTTTACCACATTGTATTTGTCTTTCAGACCATCGTAAATGAGATCCCTTTTCCTTTTGTAGCCTTCAATAAACGAATCCATATTATAATCAAGGGCTAATAGCGCTGCCTTCTGAGCAAAGGAATTAACGCTGCTGAATACATACTGTTGCATGGTTACCATAGATTGAATGATCTCTTGCGGTCCGGCAACAAACCCGAGTCTCCAGCCTGTCATTGCCCATGTTTTTGAAAAGCCCCCGATTGTAAGGGTCTTATCGTATAACTGACCCAGACAAACCTTTTCCGAGTTATTCTCATATACAAATCTATCATATATGTCATCGGAAAATACAAGCAGATCTTTTTCCTTCGCAACCCTTGCAACCATATCAAGCTCTTCTTTAGAGCATACTGCGCCTGAGGGGTTATTGGGGCTATTGATCAAAATAATCTTTGTTCTACCGGTGATAGCTTCTCTTAATGCAGCTTCCTTTAGTGTAAAATCGGGGTAGGTATCGATGAAAACCGGTTTTCCGCCAAGAAGCATGATCTGATATTCATATAAGACAAAGTACGGGTCCGGAATAATAACTTCGTCGCCGGGATTCAGAGTAACCATAAGGGAAAGCAATAACCCACCCGTCGCTCCGGCAGTAAGTATCACATCGTCGCATATAATACCCTGACCCTTTAAATGATGCAGGAGCTTTTCCCGTAATTCCTGAATGCCCCCTGATGGTGTATATTTGTTAAATCCCGCCCGTATCCATTTAATCCCTTCCTCCTTTACAGGATCGGGGATATCAAAATCAGGTTCGCCGATACTCAGGTTTATCGGGTTTTTCATCTTATTTGCAAGGTCGAAGATTTTCCTCACACCTGACGGCCTTAAACTCATTACCCTGTCAGAAAGCAGCATTGTCCCTCCTGTCCTTTTGTCTGTGCAAATAGCGTTTAGCGTATAAGATATAATATTTTTATCATAATAGAACAACGTTTTTTTATGTCTGAAAGCAAAGAACCAATTGATTACGCAGGGTGGAGATCAGAAGGTCTGAAGGTATTGCCCCGTCAGTTTCTCAAACATATCGTGAATCTGCTCATGGATGGCTGGGAATTAAATAAACTGTTTGTATTTATAGAATCAAAGGGTTAACATTCTGTATACAGCAAAATGGAGAAAAGGGATAATAATGAATCTTAGAAATCTTGTAAGAGAGAAACGGGCAGTAATATTGGATACCGCCAAACGACACGGCGCCCAAAACCTGAGAATCTTCGGGTCTGTTGCACGGGGCGATTTCGATGAAAAAAGCGATCTGGACTTTCTCGTTGAAATGGAACACGAGAGAAAATCGTTCAAATCAGAGCCCTCATGGATGAGACCTTGAAGGTCGGAAAAGAAAAACTGCCCTCCCGCGTATATTCGAAGGAACTTATTGAACTACTTTTCCATCAGCCCTATATCAAGAGCGAAGCTCTTGTGCGGGCAGCGATAGTTGGAAGGAAGACGGCTTCTGTTTATCTGAAGGAATTAGAGAAGGCAGGTATTGTGAAGGGACAGAAGGTCGGGAGAGAGAATTTGTACCTCAACGTTCGCCTTTATGATCTTTTGTTCGGATAATGTGTCCATGGTGTGGACATATCCAAAAAACGTGTCCATTTCTTGCTAATTATTGGACACATTACTGAAACAGGTCCAAATGAAGAAAATGACTCAGAAATGGTTATATGTCTCATGGGCAGACAAGGCTGGTCAAGGTTCTATGTTAGAGGTCATGGGTTATGGGCAAGAGGCTATGGGAAGAAAAACCTTTCGATGTTCAGGGTTTGCTGATTACCATGAGCTATGAACTATCAGCCGTATTTAAGGGGAAGGGATGGATTTAGAAATTATGCAGTCGGGAAACAAAGCCCCACTGTTTTTAAAATCTTTCAATTATCTCCTAAGATTGATATTTTAAGTGGTTTTTTCTGTTTCTAAATTATATATTTTCTGAAACAAGAACTTAGCATGATTGGTAGAGGGGGCGATAAATGACAATAGGCACAACCAGCTGGACAATACAAGCTATATCATCACAGGGTGGGCCGACAGATGGCTAATCACCAGGAACATGCGAATTTAATATGGCAGATTGCTGATTTGCTGCGCGGACCTTACAGGCCACCGCAGTATGAGCGGGTCATGCTGCCCATGACGGTGCTGCGCCGGTTTGATTGCGTACTCGCGCCCACCAAGGACGCTGTGCTAAAAAAGTATGAATTGATAAAAGAGAAGCATCACGACACGGCCCTGGAGAGCATACTCGACAAGGCTGCCGGTCAGCGGTTTCATAACCATTCACCCCTTACCTTTGAGAAGCTGAAGGGTGACCCGGACAATATCGAAAAGCACCTTGTCAGTTACATCAAAGGCTTTTCAAACAACGTCCGGACAATCTTCGATTATTTCGAATTTGAGGGTGAGATTGAGAAAATGCGGGAGGCCAACATTCTCTATCTTGTTGTCTCCAAGTTCTGCGATGTGGATTTACATCCCGACAAGGTACCCAATGAGGAAATGGGCCTCATCTTCGAAAACCTTATCCGCCGCTTTAATGAACTTGCCAACGAAACAGCCGGTGACCACTTTACGCCCCGTGAGGTTATCCGGCTCATGGTGAGTGTTCTCTTTATAAACGATAATGAACTTCTTGCCACGCCCGGTACGGTACGCAAACTCCTCGATCCGGCCTGCGGCACCGGCGGTATGCTGGCCGAAGCCCAAAACTATCTGCGTAATCACCACAAGGAAGCAAGGCTCTATGTCTATGGTCAGGATTATAACAAGAGGGCCTTTGCCACTGCCGCGTCAGATATGCTCATGAAGCAGGTCGATCATAACGGCAGCGGTGATAATATCCGCTTCGGCGACTCCTTCACTGATGACCAGTTTGGGGACGACAAATTCGACTACTTTCTCACGAACCCGCCCTTCGGCGTGGATTGGAAGAAGCAGCAAAAGGAGATTCAGCGTGAATATGAAAAAGTGGGCTTTGGAGGGCGTTTCGGGGCTGGTTTGCCGCGCGTCAACGATGGGTCTCTTCTTTTTCTCCAGCATATGGTCAGCAAATTCGAGCCTCTGTTACCCGGCCAACTCAAGCACGGCTCGCGTCTGGCCATTGTTTTCAGCGGCTCACCCCTTTTCTCCGGTGGAGCCGGTTCCGGGGAAAGCAATATACGGAAATGGATCATTGAAAATGACTGGCTTGAAGCCATTATTGCTCTGCCTGAACAGATGTTTTATAACACCAGCATCGGTACCTATATCTGGATTGTCACCAACCGCAAAGAAAAACACCGCAAAGGCAAGATACAATTATTCGACGCCCGCAATATCTATGTGCCAATGCGCAAGAGTCTCGGTGATAAGCGCCGTATGATAAGCAACGGTGAGGAAGGGACACCGAACCAGATTGATGATATCGTGAAGCATTACGCTGGGTTCAGTAACAGCGAAATCTCAAAGCTCTTTGACAATGACGACTTCGGATACACCCGTATCACCGTCGAACGTCCGTTACGGCTTTGCTACCGGATGACCATCGAAGACAAAGCCCGTTTTCTTGACGCCTGTCCTGAACGGCTTGATGATGTTCAGGCCATCGACGCGGAGCTTGGCCGTGAGCCAATTAGTGATTGGAATTCGGTGCTTGAACGTATTCTCGATATACTGCATAAGCGCCGGTCAAACTTGAAAAAGGCTGAGCTCAAGCTCTTTCGTGATGTATTCACGCACAAAGACCCGGAGGCCGAGCCGGTGAAAAAAGAAAAAGAAGAGGGCTTAGAGCCTGATGCCAACCTCCGAGACTTTGAAAACATTCCCCTCAAAGATAATATTGATGAATATTTTAAGCGCGAGGTTTTGCCCCACGTGCCTGACGCATGGATGGATTGCAGCAAGGATAAGGTGGGATACGAGATCAACTTCAACCGCCATTTCTACAAGTACATCCCACCTCGGCCATTAGAAGAGATTGATGCAGACTTGAAAAAGGCGGAGGACGAGATTTTAAGGTTGCTCAGTGAGGTAACAGAGTGAGTGTATCTCTCCCTCAGACCTTACCAGACAGCTTGAAAACAATCCGCCTAAAATGGCTCCTTTCTGCGCTCGAAAGTGGCAGAAGAGAAATCAGTGACACCGAAGAATACATCAGTGGTGCGCTAAGCATTGGAGGGGAACACATCGGTTGGCAAGGGCAGTGGAAACTTAGCAATCCAAGATTCGTTCCCCTTGATTTTTATGAAAAAATGTCAACGGGGAGAATCCATCAAAATGATGTGCTTCTCGTAAAGGATGGAGCCACAATTGGCAAGGTCGCAATCGCAGAGCAGTTGCCTGCCTCTCAGTCAGCAGTCAACGAACATGTATTTTTACTCCGATTTTCAGATGCTAATTGTCCCAAGTTTTATTTCTACTTCATTCAATCCAGCATAGCCCAAGACCAGATAAAGTTGGAGGTGCGTGGGTCTGCTCAACCAGGTTTAAATTCCGAATTCCGTAATTCTGTTATTGCTCCTAACCCTCCATATGAACAACAGCAGACCATCGCTGACTTTCTCGACCGTGAGACGACAAAAATAGATGTAATGATAGTTGCGAAAGAGCGCCTCTTAGAACTGCTGGCGGAGAAGAGACGGGCGCTTATAACTCATGCTGTTACCCATGGTCTTAATCCAGACGTTCCTTTACGCGACTCCGGTATCCCATGGCTTGGACAAGCTCCGGCTCACTGGGATGTTATCCGCCTACGTTGGCTCTTTTCCAGTCTTGAACAGGGTTGGAGCCCTCAGGCAGACGATCGAGAGCCTGAGGATGATGAGTGGGCTGTACTCAAGCTGAACTCTGTTAATCATGGCCATTTTGACATTACCAAAGTGAAAACATTGCCACCCGAGCTTGATGTACCTCACAACCTTGAAGTCCATCAGCACGACTTTCTCATTACTCGGTCTAACACACCTGAATTGGTCGGTGATGTTTGCCATGTTATGGCATCCCGGCCCCGACTGATCCTTTGCGATCTTATTTATCGCTTGTTACTTGAGGAAAATATTATTGATGGATCATTCTTGAATTATTTTTTGCTCAGTCCAGTTGGCCGTATTCAGATCGAGACGGACGCCCGGGGTACAAGTAATTCAATGGTAAAGATTTCGCAGGAGCACATAAAGGATTGGCAAATAGTCTTACCTCCTCTCTCTGAACAACGCTCCATCATCGCCCACATCAACCTGGAAACCACAAAACTGGATACTCTGAAGAAAGTGGCGGAGCTAACAATAAATCTATTGAAAGAGCGCCGCTCTGCCCTCATAGCCGCCGCGGTAACCGGCAGGCTGGAGATACCCCAATGAGTGGTGTTGATCGTACCACGGATGATTTGACGGGACTCCTTGCAGAGTTGCGGAACCTGCCTAGGGAAACTAAGTGGGTTGAGTTCAAGGAGAACAATAATAATCCCGAGGAGATAGGTGAATACATCTCAGGGCTGAGTAATTCCGCTGCCCTCTGCGGCAAAACACATGGATATGTGATCTGGGGCATTGCGGACAAAACTCATGAAGTTGTTGGAACCGATTTCCGCCCAGGAACCGCAAAGAAGGGTAATGAAGACCTTGAGAGTTGGTTGCTTCGCCTGCTTAGCCCACGTATTGATTTTCATTTCTGGCCCATTGATGTGGCGGAGCAGCTTATCGTGTTGCTTGAAATTCCTCGCGCATCTTCCAAACCGGTTCAGTTTCAGGGAAACAGGTTTATCCGCGTCGGTTCTTACCTGAAAAAACTGAAAGATTTTCCGGAAAAAGAACGTGAGTTATGGCGTATCTTCGACCGCGTTCCCTTTGAGGAAATCAAGGCTGTTGAGCGTCTGCCTGGCAAGGATGTCCTGGCTCTGTTGGACTATCCCAGTTACTTTGACTTACTGAAACTTCCTCTTCCTGACGGAGCTCAAAAAATATTGGAGCGCCTTTCAGAAGAGCGCATGGTCTCAATTAATCAGGCGGGAGGTTGGGACATAACAAATCTTGGCGCAGTTCTTTTTGCCAAAAACATGGAGCAGTTTAAAGGCTTGAGACGTAAAATAGTACGTGTTGTCTTTTACGATGATAAGGGCAGGCTGAAAACTATTCGGGAACATGTTGACCGAAAGGGTTATGCAACAGGATTTCAAGGGCTTATTGATTTTCTCAATGGAGCGTTGCCGCAAAACGAAGAAATCGGTAAGGCGCTCAGAAAAGAAATGTCCATGTTTCCTGAACCGGCAATCCGCGAGTTAGTGGCCAACGCGCTGATTCATCAAGATCTTTCAGTAACGGGAAGCGGTCCTATGATTGAAGTATTCTCAGACAGGATAGAGATAACCAATCCGGGACTTCCCCTGGTTAACACGGATCGGTTTTTGGATAGTCCACCCCGTTCTCGTAATGAGGTTTTGGCATCTTTTATGCGAAGAGCGGGTATATGCGAGGAACGCGGCAGCGGTGTCGATAAGGTAGTCTTCCAGACGGAGCTTTTTCAGTTGCCGGCACCGAGTTTCGAAACACCGGAGGGAAGCACACGTGCAGTTCTTTCTGCCTACAAAGCATTGAAAGATATGGATCGGACAGATCGTGTTCGTGCCTGCTATCTCCATGCATGCCTTCGTTTTGTTCATCGAGATCCAATGACCAACTCCAGTCTGAGAGAACGATTTGGAATTTTAGAACATAACGCGGCAATTGCTTCAAGAATCATCCGTGACACCATGGAAGAAAAACGTATTAAGCCTTATGACCCAGAACAGGGAAAGAAGTATGCCAAATATGTGCCCTTTTGGGCTTAGCTTGAAGGCTAGAGTTTATTTGATGGTTATTTGATGGGAGACAATATCTTGGGTCAGTCCGGCACAGTAAACATGATATACATTATGCATGATATCAACATAATACCAGCATGATATCAAGGAGATAGGCCTAAACACCATGGTTTTTTGTTCACTTGAACTTTATTTGATGGTTATTTGATTACAATGGCTGAGACATCCGAAAAGAGTTTTGAAACCGTCATTGAAACCCATCTGCTGGCGAACGGATATATTCCAGTCTCCCCTGACGGTTTCGACCGTGAACGGGCTATCTTCCCGGAAACTATACTTGCTTTTATCCGTGAAACCCAGCCCAGCGAGTGGGCAAAGCTTGAGGCCCTGCATGGAGAGAAAACCGGTGAGCAGATTATTACCGACCTCTGCAAGTGGATGGATGCCAATGGCTCTTTGGCGACGCTGCGACACGGCTTTAAATGCTATGGCCGAACTCTGCGGGCGGCATTTTTCAAGGCAGCCCATGAACTTAATCCGGAGCTTGAAGAACGCTACAAGGCAAATCGCTTAGGTATCACACGGCAGCTCCATTTTTCCACCCGGTCAGAGAAGTCGCTTGACGTTACGCTAATTCTTAACGGTATTCCCATCGCGACAGTAGAATTGAAGAATCCCTTGACCGGGCAGAACGTAGACAATGCGATCCGACAATACATGTACGATCGTGATCCGCGAGAACCCATTTTTGAATTCAAGCGCAGGACCTTAGTGCATTTTGCCGTTGATACGGAAGCAGTCTTTATGACTACACGTCTGGCAGGCAAAGCTACTTACTTTCTCCCTTTCAATAAAGGCCTTAAAGGCGGTGCAGGAAATCCACCAGACCCGGCAGGCCGCACCTATCGAACGGCCTATCTGTGGGAAGAAATCCTTCAAAGGGATAGTATGCTCGATCTTCTGGCCCGGTTTCTCCATCTACAAATTGAAGAGAAACAAACAGATGAGGGGCGTAAAGTCAAAAAGCCTACCATGATCTTTCCCCGGTATCATCAGCTTCAAGCGGTACGCACGCTTATAGATGCGGCACGGGATGAAGGAGTCGGGCACAACTATCTTGTAGAGCATTCTGCCGGTAGCGGCAAGAGCAATACCATCGCCTGGCTGGCCCACCGGCTTTCATCGTTGCATGACGACAAGAACGAACGTGTTTTTGATTCTGTTATTGTCATCACCGACCGTATTGTGCTTGATCAGCAGTTACAAGATACGATATACCAGTTTGAACATAAACGCGGTGTCGTACAGAAAATTGATGAAAGCTCGCGACAACTGGCTGAGGCCTTGGAGAACGCCGTACCGATAATTATTACCACACTCCAGAAATTTCCCTTTGTTTCAAATCAGTTACTGAAAATGGCCGAGAAACGAGGCGAGACACATTCCGGGTGGCTTCTCACCCGTAAATGCGCGGTCATTGTTGATGAGGCACACAGTTCCCAGGGTGGGGAGACAGCAACAGATCTCAAAGAAGTCTTAGGCGGAGAAGCGTTGCATGAGGAGGCCAAGCGAAAGGCCGCCGAAGAAGGTATGGAGAAGCTGGAAGAGCTTTTCCGCAGCATGGCCAAGCGCGGGAAACAGGCAAACATAAGTTTCTTTGCCTTTACAGCCACGCCGAAGCATAAAACACTTGCCGTTTTTGGACGGGGTGGCGATCCCTTTCACCGATATACAATGAGGCAGGCCATCGAAGAGGGATTTATTCTCGATGTACTGAAATATTACACTACCTACAACACATATTTTAAGTTGCTAAAAGTCTGTGAAGATGATCCCAATGTGGAGCGCAAGAAAGCTGCCCGTGCTCTGGCCCGGTTTTTAAGACTACATCCCGCCAATATTGCGCAAAAGACTGAAATTATGATTGAGCACTTTAATGCTGTAACACTTCACAAAATCGGCGGCCATGCCAAGGCAATGGTCCTCACCGGATCACGTCTGGAAGCAGTGCGTTATAAGCAGAGCTTCGATCGCTACATCAAGGCAAAGGGTTACCCCATCAAAACACTGGTAGCGTTCTCTGGTACAGTGCAGGACGATATGCTTCCTGATGTGAGCTATACCGAAGAGGGCATGAATCAAGGCGTAAGAGAGAAGGAATTGCCGGAAACGTTCGCAACGCCCGAATACAGGGTATTGCTGGTTGCAGAAAAATATCAGACCGGTTTTGATCAGCCTCTTTTACATACCATGTATGTGGATAAGCGGCTGGCCGGGATTCAGGCAGTGCAATCGTTGTCCCGCCTTAACCGGATACACCCGCTCAAAGAAGATACTTTCATTCTCGACTTTGTTAACGACCGGGAGGAGATTCATGACGCATTCAAGGCTTACTATGAAGGGGCCGAGATGGGCGAGGAAGTGGACCCGGCGCGTATGTACCAGATTAAAGGGGAACTTGACGCATCGGGGATTTATTTAAGTGAGGAAATGGAACGATTCTGCGAGGTTTACTTCAGGCCAAGACAGCGACAGAGCGCAGGCGATCACCAGGCGATGAACGCGGCACTGGACCCGGCTGTAGATCGTTTTACAGCAATGCAGGAAAAGGACGAAGATGAAGCGGAACTCTGGCGGGGAAAGCTCTATACCTTCCGCAATCTCTATGCCTTTCTGAGTCAGATCATTCCCTACCAAGATTCCGATCTTGAGAAGCTTTATGTCTTCCTTCGTCATCTTGCATCAAAGCTGCCCCGGCGTAAAAGAGGGCCTGCCTACAACTTTGATGATGATTTCAGGCTGGAATACTACCGACTGCAGAAGATCAGCGAGGGCTCCATCGACCTGAAAGAGGGTGATGCACGGGCATTGGACGGCCCGACAGAAGTGGGAAGCGGGCTCGTTCGCGAAGAGGCCGTGGCTTTATCGCGGCTCATTGATATTGTGAATGAAAGGTTTGGAACGGACTTTAACCAGGCGGACCAATTATTCTTTGACCAGATCATAGAGGCGGCTATCTCTGACGAGGGGCTGAAGCAAGCTGCGGAGGTGAACCCGGGAGATAAATTCGAATTGGTCTTCAAGAATATATTGGAAACATTGTTTGTAGAGCGAATGGATCAAAATGAAGAGATTTTCGGAAAGTTCATGAACGACAAGGCGTTTCAGAAGATTGTCACGGGCTGGCTTGCGTCGGAGGTTTACAAACGGTTGCGAGGGAAAGTAGAATATTCGAGTAATTACAGGTGACAGCTCAGAGGGACTATATGGAAATCAAGTATTCAGAGAAAGCGGTAAAACAGATTAAGCAAATTTATAAGGGAGACAAAAAGAGCGCAAAAATGATAATAGAAACAGCCGAGGCCTATGCCGAGAACCCTGGCGGCAACTTCGATGTCAAAGTTTTGAAAGGCAAGTATGGAGAATTCAAAAGACTAAGGGTTGGGAAATATCGTATAATATTTGATAATGATGGCAATGTTATGTTCATCTATGAAGTGAAGCACAGGCAGGAGGCGTACAATGATTAAAACGCAAATCATCAGAAAAGATAAAGAGCCGGTAGTAGTTATTCTTGATTACAGCGAGTATGCTCGACTCAAAGAGATTGAGCAGGACAGCAAAGACTATCGTTCAGCTTTGACAGTAAAAAAAAGAAATAAAACCTGGACCACCCACGAAGACCTGAAAAAGGATTTGGGCCTGTAAGGATTGTTATGGGCGATTGGGGTCGGACCAAACCCTAAGGGGATATGGGGTAAGGTCTTGTTTTTTGCATTCGAATGGATTATGGACAGCCATAAGGATATAAATAACTCGGCGGATGTGGGTATGAGGAAAGGTAAGGCTGGGAAGAAACGTAAAAGGGGATAACTCAGAAAAATGAAATTCAAAGAATCTGAAAAGCTGGAATTAAAGAAATCAACGTCCGAACTGAAAGAAGCGGTCGTTTCCATCGCCGCCATCCTGAATAAGCATCAGGGCGGCGATCTTTACTTTGGAATCAGCAATGATGGAACCGTTACCGGGCAGACCGTTACCGGGAAAACCATACGGGACGTTTCAAGGGCAATCGCGGAGCATGTAGAACCGAAAATTTACCCAAAGGTTGAAAAGGTAGAAATAGAGTCTAAGGGATGTATCAAAGTGGAATTTCAAGGAGAAGAACCCCCTTATTTTGCGTATGGAAGGGCCTATATGCGTGTAGGAGATGAGGATAGACAACTGAGCGCTAAAGAACTTGAAAACATGTTTCTCAGGAAAAATAGGGAGCAGCTTTCATGGGAAGGTAGAATATCCCTACGTTCTCTAAAAGACGTGAATGACAAAACTCTCAGTCAATACATCTCCAAGGCTCAATCTGTGGGGCGGCTTGATTTTGACTTTGAAGGCATAAAGACAACACTCAACAAGCTCAACCTCATTAAAGGAAATGTCCTGCTGAATGCCTGCGAAGTTCTATTCTGTGATTCAAATCCCTTGGAGGCGCAGGCCGCTGTTTTTGCCGGAACAGATAAACTGACCTTTCTCGACATCAAGAAATTCCAGGGTACCATTTTCGATCTGTTGGAAAAGTCAGAACAGTATATATCGGAACATATCAACTGGAGGGTAAAGTTCGGGAAGATAAAGAGAGAGGAGATTCCGGAGATACCTATTAAGGCCATCCGGGAGGCTCTCGTCAACTCCTTCTGCCATCGTGACTATACCATTCCAAAGGGCAATGAAATTGCCGTATTTAAAGACAGGGTGGAGATTTACAACCCTGGCTCATTTCCGGAAGGATATACCCCTGAGGATTTCATAACGGGGAAAGAAAGATCTATCCTGCGGAACCCTCTCATTGCAGAAACGCTATACAAGTCAAAAGAGATCGAAAAGTGGGGCTCGGGATTAAAGAGGATTCATGAGGAATGCAAAAAGAATGATGTCAGAGTAGAGTTCGAAACGCTCAAGAGCGGGTTTCTTGTTGTATTTTATAGAGATTTAGCGATTACAGAGGCCGAAACTGTCCCGGAGGATGGCGGAATAAATGGCGGAATAAATGGCGGAATAAATTCCTTGTTTTTCTACATAAAAAATAACCCCGGTAAACGGTCTATAGACATAGCAAAGAACTTGAACATATCATTGAGAACGGCTGAGCGATGGATAAAGAAGCTGCGCGATGATGGAAAGATAGAGTTCAGAGGCAGCAAAAAGACCGGCGGATATTACTTGCGAAGGGCTCATTTATGACAATTAACGGAGGTTGTTATTTGGAATTTCGGATATCCGCTTGCGGGTGTTGATTGTTGAAATTTGCAGTAAACAAGGAGGATGACAAATGGCGACAAAGAAAACAGTTGAGAATCCAGAGTTTTTATATCTATCCTTAGGGGATATCATTATTGAAGAACAGATCAGGTCAAGCATCGACACTGAGAGTGAGTCCTTCAAGGCTCTTATGGAATCCATCAAAGACCGGGGCGTGTTAGAGCCTGTCCTTGTGACGCCAAAAGATGGCAAATACCTGCTCCTCTGCGGAGAACGCCGTTATCTGGCTGTACAAAAGCTTGGAGTGGAATCTATCCCGGTACGTGTTGTTAATACAATCACCCAGAAGGATGAAATACTTGCATATCAGTTGACAGAAAACCTCCAGAGAGAAGACTTAAATCCCATCGATCAGGCAAAGGGGATACTCTCATACATCCAGGCAAAACTCTCTGACAAAAACTATGACGTGGATGGGGTGATGAGTGAGTTAATAAAATACGATAGAAAACCCGAACTTGTGTCAGACGAATTAGTCGCAACTGTTGCGACTGCTCTTCAAATCTCCGGAAAGTCAACAAAGACGATGTTTAACGGGTTTTCACTTTTAAAACTTCCTCCTGAGATTCAGGCAGCGATCCAGGCGGGAAATCTCCCTGTTTCTCAGGGTTATCTTTTTGCTGCCAACCTCGATTGCCCTGACCGTGATAAGATTTTTGAGGCCGTCATGAAGATACCCGTCACCAATGCCACCCTGAATAATCTGCTCACAGCATACAAAAAAGTCAAACCGGACACAACCAACCATAAAAGCAACTTTTGAGAAGGGCCTTGGAACTTATATAAGAGAAGACCTTGAAAAGCTCCTCTATGAACTACAGGTTTTCTGTGATTTCGTGCAACAGCAGGTGCCAATGGCCCCATACGGCAAAAAAAGACCCCCGCAAGTGTGAGAAAGGCAGTTAAGATACGAGAATCCTTACCTTCCCTTAAAAACCGGTTTTCTCTTTTCAATAAATGCCTGCGCGGCCTCTTTATGATCTTCTGTTTCGGAAAGCAGGGATATTTGTGAGGATATATAGTCCAGGTGAGACCTGAGGGTGCTTGTCTGAGCCTGATATACCGACCTTTTCATCATCCTCACTGCAAGAGGAGGTTTATCGGCAATTTTCTTTGCCAGTTTCATCGTTTCTTCCATGAGAGAGTCATGGGGTACGACCCTGTTTACAATTCCCAGGCTCAGGGCTTCGGAAGCAGAAAGCACATCGCCGGTAAGAAGCAACTCCAGCGCCTTTGCTGTCCCTACAAGCCGGGGTAGAAAATAGGACCCTCCATCGCCGGGTATGAGTCCCATCATAATATAGGATTCGGCAAACCTTGCCCTGTCCGAAGATACCCTTAAATCACACATAAGGGCCATATCCATGCCTGCGCCCATGGCTGCCCCGTTAACCGCCGCGATGACGGGTTTGTCAAGGTCCTCCATAGTGAGGATGATCCGATGCACGCCTTCCCAGAGGAAGTTTTTCATCCCCCATGAGCGAAGCCTGCCCTCGGCCATATCTTTTATGTTGCCGCCGGAACAGAAGGTGTCGCCCATGCCCGTGACGATGATAACCTGTATTGAGTCATCCTGTTTTGCCTCCTTGAGATATGCATCCCAAAGGGATATCATCTCTACGCTGAATGCGTTCTTCGCCTCCGGTCTGTTAAGGGTTATAACAGCTATCTTGCCTTGATGATCATACAATAAGTGTTTTTTTTTTTTTTTTTCCTCTCCTGTATGATGCTACCGGTATTTTATTGTAATAAACAGCACTGTCAATGAGAAGAGCAAAGATACGGCGTTTGCAGCTATTATCGGCGCTTCCTTGAGGATAATGCCGTAGATGAGCCATAATATTGAGCCAATGGATATCATAAGCGGCATAAAAAGTGAGATGTCCCTTGCTTCCTTAAGTTTCCGGATGCGTATAATCTGAGGCAGCAAGGCAAATGTCGTAAAGAGCGCTGCGATATAACCGATCATGTCCTTCATTGATAAGGTTTTACCACTACCCCATGAGAAAAAACAAATGAATAATCACGTACCCCAGGCAGAGCCGGGAGCTTATTATTGGGTATCTTAACTGCAGTGAATAGTCGTTAGTAAACAGTGAATAGTTAAAAATATTTCATTAAACCGGTAATTTCGAACATAATTTATACAGATGACATCACAATTTTAATATTCCATAGTACTAATATAAAGTCTCGAATTTCACTCTTTAACGATTTCTATCTCGTTTGATAAAGTCATAGTTGGCATTTGTTCAAACGGTCTTCTGCAGAAATCGAACCGAATCCTGTATCGACCCGATTCCAATCCTGCGGGTAGCGTTGCATAGATTGATCGCGACGCATTCCTATCGTTGATCAGAATGCACTCTTCTTCGTTTTGGGCTTGAATTATCAGCGCTGTCGCATCATTCTTTCCTTCAATATCCTTGAATAATGTAGCTGTCTTATGGATTCCGAATTGAAAATCACTTAAGGATGTGAGGAAGAAACGAATCTTTTCACCTTGCCTGTAACGATCATATTCAGTTGACAGATAAACCTTGCGGTTGAATTCACTTTCCCTGGTGCCGACCTTTGATGTTGCCGCCTCCCAAAAGCGAGGCTTTCCGGAATCGAGGTGGACACTTTTGCCTCCATAATGGCCAACTCCGCAGCAATTCTCCTTGCGAACAGTCTCCCACAGAACCTTGCCGTTAATCCCCTCCAGGTAAAAATCTATTGCCATACCGTCCATATGAGTACTTGTACTGGCCACGTTACCACCGGACTCCTTCAACTTTTGGTTATAAGTAGGGTTTCTATAGCCTGAAATGAGATGAATCATTTTACCGGGGGCAATCATGTCAGAAAAATAGTCTAATAAAAAGAGGAGCCTTAGAGAGACATGCTCTCCTTTCCGATTATCAGGAAAATTGAATACCGTATCGATTTCATTAAGAGCCTTTTCGTTCAACATTCCACCAGGATCAAAGAGATTTACCTTTGCTTCTCGTCCATTATGTTCGTTACGTATGCTTATCTTGCCGTCACCCAATCGAAAAAAACGGACAGGGTCCGAGGATGACATGCTCAGACAAGGGAAAAATATTATTAGTGAAATAGCGATTAACAAAGATCGGTGCATAAGCAGAAAGTGCGAGTGCAGTATTCCGGAAGGATTCATGAAGTATTATAATAAGCCGCTAAAGGATATGCAACCCAAATAAATGGTGTGAGGCGTTCGTTTGCAAGTCCGGTAATGGGTTTCCCGGGGGCACCGAATCGGGTGGCCGCGACGGGTTGGGTTCTGCCATTGTTGTGGTGCGTAAGAACCTCCTCAAACATGTCGAACAGAAACCACGATTTCGCACCTGTTTATACGACAGCAAGTTGCTCCCGGTCTCGGAAGATGCTATATTAGAAGGTAAAAAAGGAGACAGAACCCATGAAAATGATAGCTATAAACGGAAGCCCGAGAAAGAAATGGAACACGGCAACCCTTCTTCAAAAAGCCCTGGATGGGGCCGCATCCCGGGGAGCGGACACCGAACTTGTCCACCTCTATGATCTCAGTTACAGGGGATGTATAAGCTGCTTCGCA